>JALHSU010000180.1 GCA_022865345.1 Candidatus Zixiibacteriota bacterium | reverse complement strand
GATCGGGTAAAATGTATTGACTCTGAGGAGAAAATGGGTTAGTTTTTGGAGTGCGAACCTTTAGGTTTGCCAAAAAGGTAAAGCTAAAGCTTTACACTCCAGTTATTATACTTCGATGAAAAACTTAGAAGCCATCCGCACAAGATATTTACAGCAGGACTCAGCCAGGCGCATAGGGGGGCTGGCAGCCAATTTAGCCCGTATTGCTTCTTTCGCAGATAATCTAAATAATTTCAAGGCACTAGAAACCACAATAGAAGAAAGTAAATTTTTGATTGAATGGATAGTCCCTGAGTGTTCTCTTGAGTTACAGGTTAAACTAATTGAACTCCAAATTCAACTATCTTCATGGCATCTCAAATTTCCTGAAATATGCCTGAACCCGGAATCACTAAAGAAAATGATTAACCAAGCCTCTGCTTGGTCAAAAGAGCTTTTGAAATTATCGGGGTTGTTTGAATCTACTTCCTAGCTACGCATGTCTATACGCGTGCCGAGCAAACAAGATTTTTTAAGTTGATTTCCCTACAGAAGACTGGGGCGTAATACTATGTTAGCTATGCTTGTCGGTGCCGGTTTCGCAAAATGGGCCGTTCATTTGCCTGTAGCTAGTCAGTTATTCGATTTCAATATTGATCCATGGGGTGTTCGCGAGGTTCAAAAACTTGAGACTGTAAAATCACTTAAACAAACTTGGGATGAAAAGCATCCAGATGGGCTTGCCGAACAATTCATCGCAGACGCACTAAATTTCCAAGAGAAAAGTAGGGAAGTTGTTCTCTGGTATCTTGCTCGCCGACTCTGTGAACCATTTATTTGGCAAGAGTTTCATTCACACAAATGGCGAAGACATGTTTTAATGATTGATGAGGAACGTAGATTCAAGGTTGCAGGGATTGTGAAGGCACAAAGCTTCATCATGAAATTTTATGGGCCATCACTAGGGGGTATCATCACTACGAATTACGACATGACTATAGAATATGCGCTTGGAACTAAGCTATTCAATTACGGTATCGCCAATCAGGCACTTATTGGACGAGGACCGTACCCTGTTTCCACTTGGCTAAAGCCGGTCACGCTAAAAGGCAAAGTGCCTTTAGCCAAAATCCACGGTAGTATTTCACGGGACGAGAATGCTTATTACACTGAAGGAAGACGTGGGTTAACAGGAAAAGCACTGATCGTGGCCCCTACTCCAGAAAAACAGCCGCCCCCATCTTTGGAATTTGAGTGGGAGTTAGCGACAAGAATTCTTAAACGTTCTACTTGTTTGATAGTTTTTGGTTTTGCTTTTAATCCTTATGACGAAGCCGTTCTGAACTTGCTTAAAAATTCAGGATCCAACATTAGGTCTGTTCTACTAATTGATATAGATCCAAACATTGAGAGAGTGCGACAACTATGGCCTGATATAGAAATTACAGCATGCCTGCCACCACCAGACGGTAATGTAGCAATTCGGGATTGGGCAATATCATAACCAGATTTCCTACTCTAAGTTTCATTTTAAATTTCGCCAGCAGTTCACACCACCCATTCAAACTCTCTCGTCAATTTGTAGCCAAGGATTGTTATGATTATTTAGCATTTTTTTTACCTCTTAGATATTCCCTAAACAAACTCTCTTTTCCAATCCCTGTCTCCACAATCTCCCACGGAAAAAAATAATCTTTTGTTTTTTCTTTGAAGGCTAAGAATTCCGTATCCACTCCTGCTTTCTTGAACGCCTGAGCAAGCGGCAGATTTTCTTTTATATGATAATAAAGCCCCATTCCCACTTTTCTATTCCCCTGGGATAAAACCCCCTGCAGGATTGCTTCTTTTATGCTTTTTCTCTCAAACTTGACCCCTTTCAAGCCTCTCACTCCATCGGAGATTATTTTTAGTTTTTCCCGTAACGATTTTTCAGAGTCCATAGGTGCCCATTGGAAGGGGGTATGTGCCTTGGGAACAAAGGGGTTTACGGAGAGGATGATTTGTTTTTTACGGACAGCCACAAGGGCTGTCCCTACATTTTTGCGGGAGGCCATAAAGGCTTCCCCTACTTCTTTGACCAAATTCACAATACCTTCAACGTCCTTTGTTGTCTCAAAAGGCAGTCCTATGATAAAATAAAGTTTCAGCTTTTCCAGATTCTTTTCCCTTGACAGCCGGGCGGCGCACAGAACATCCTCACGGTCAATCCTTTTGTCGATAATCTTCCACATCCTTTCAGTCCCGGCTTCAGGGGCTAAGGTCAAAGTCCTAAGTCCAGACTTT
>JALHSU010000179.1 GCA_022865345.1 Candidatus Zixiibacteriota bacterium | reverse complement strand
GATCGGGTAAAATGTATTGACTCTGAGGAGAAAATGGGTTAGTTTTTGGAGTGCGAACCTTTAGGTTTGCCAAAAAGGTAAAGCTAAAGCTTTACACTCCAGTTATTATACTTCGATGAAAAACTTAGAAGCCATCCGCACTAGATATTTAAAACAGGATTCAGCCAGACGCTTAGGCGGACTGGCAGCAAATTTAGCCCGTATTGCCTCATTCGTAGATAATCCAAATAATTTCAAAGCTGTGGAAACTTTAATAGAGGAGAGTAAATTTTTAATAGAATGGATAGCGCCTGATTTTCCTTTGGATGTGCAAACCAACCTAATCGAACTCCAGATCCAGCTCTCCCTCTGGCATCTCAAGTTTCCTAAAATTTGCCAAAATCCTGAGTCTCTAAAAAATTTAATTACCCAAGCTTCTGCTTGGTCAAAAGAGCTTTTGAAATTGTCAGGATTGATGGAAAGTGATTAGATGTTTCGGATACAAATGAGGACTAGAAAATATTGACTCTGAAGAGAAAACACGGTAAATTAAAGGAAAAATCACCAATTATTTTCTAAAAACATCTATCTATTCAGGGAGGTCAAGCAAATGAAATCAGATATTGAAAAACAAGATATGTTAATAGGATTTTTGGCACTTCATGAAACATCAATTCGCGATGGATATCTTGGTGCAATTCTTATTACTGATCTTCAAGGAATACCTCAGGAATTCAGATGTACACATCCAGTCAAGCCAACTACCATTCAAAAGCCACTTTATGGAGATACTCTCGAACCTTATATCGGGGTTAACCTCTGTGGAATACCATTGATACAGTCGATACAGAATAAACCGTCCTTAATAATAATTCATAAAGAGTTTCTCCTTGATGTGAGAAAAGCAAGTTCCTGTCCAGTTATATTTATTCGCAGAGCAGGAGAGGCAATAGATTTTAAACCGGCTAATAATTCAGAGGTTATTCTAAAAAGGGAGAGAGTGGATAGCTCTACTGGAAAATTCCAACCTGTCGTATTTACACCACATCCTGATTTTGATGATGACATAACATCCACAAGAGAAATTTTTGAAAAAATCTTAAACTATCTCGATCCTCTTGAACCATTCGAGAGAATGGCAAAGGCGATTGAAGTGCTTGGTAAACAAGATAAAAGATTTCAATAATTATCAATACGATGCTTTTAAATAATCTTAAGTTTTTGGAAAGATCCAAACTAAAGCTGGTTAGCAAAATATTCCCAGTTAAGAGAACGGAAATACTTTTACTTGATAAGCTAGAGATAGACCTAAAGGAAGCAAAGATAAATCAGATTAATATTCCGTCTATTTCTTCGCCACAGATTACTACTGACTTCTGCCCTGTGAACCCTGAAATTATTGAACTAAAAACTCTTCTGGAAGATCGAGGAGTAATGGATTTAACTCTTTGGCTGAAGGAACAGCTTTCGTATCCAGAAATAGAATTTTTTCCACTCCTTTTAAATTTACCGAAGAAGGCTGGGAAATCATACGGGCAAATCGAAGTAAAAGATAGACAAGCCACCCTATTTGAGCCTGAAGAAGGGAATAAGGACTGTATTCACGGAATGAAAAAGAGCTGGTGTCATATATGCATTGAAAATGAAAAACGAGACAGAGAAAAAGCTGAATCCGGTGTTGATACATTCGATCTAATTTTCCCCATCCTTCAGCCTCCATTAGGCGAAAACTTCGATAGCCCAATTGCTTTCCAACTAGGAAGGGAACCTTATCCTTTCCAGCGTGTAGGTGTCAAATTCCTTTTAGAGCATGAAAGAGCGTTACTGGGGGATGAGATGGGCTTGGGAAAGTCAATACAAGCTATTGTTGCTATTCGATTCTTATTTCGTATGGGAAAAGTAACCAACGGTCTTATACTTTGTCCTAAATCTGTTTTAACAGACTGGGAAAGAAAACTTTGGGAATGGGCACCAGAGTTAAGAGTAATTAAAGTACGTGGACCAAAAGAGCAGAGAGAGGTCTTTTGGAATAGTCCAGCACATATCTATCTAACGACTTATGAAACCATGAGACAGGATTTAGTCAGTTCGCTTGGAGGTGTCGAAGTGGAAATTAATGCTGATGGAAGCCACATTATTAATTGTCCAAATAAAGAGTGTTCTGAAAGACTTCGTATGCGTAAGGAATTATTGGGAATCCAAGTACAATGCCCAACTTGTCATCACGTTTTCAGCTACACACCTGGTGAAAATATCACCAGGAAACAGTTTGATCTTATCGTCTTAGATGAAATTCAGAAGATTAAAAATCCGGGTGCCGATATTACCAAAGCAACTCGTCAAATTGACGCCCGTTTTCGTTGGGGATTGTCTGGGACACCATTAGAAAATCGTTTAGAAGAATTAATCTCCATCTTTGCATATCTGAAACCAGGTTTATTACATTATGATGATGCCTCAAAACCTAAGAAAATAAAAACTGCTATTAATCCTTATCTTCTCAGGAGGAGAAAAACAGATGCTCTACCAGAATTACCTGAAAAATTTTGTGACGAGAAATGGCTTGAACTATCCTCCGCCCAAAGAGAAGCATACATTAAAGCTGAACAAGAAGGCATTGTGGCTTTAAATGATCAGGGTGATTCAGTCACGATTCAGCATATTTTAGCTCTCATTACAAAGCTCAAACAAATTTGCAATATAGATCCAGCAACTAAAGAGAGTTGTAAACTGGAATATCTGTTAGAGAAATTAGAAGAAGTTACTGAGCAGGATGATAAAGCTCTAGTGTTTTCTCAGTATCCAGAAAAAACGCTTAAATTCTTAGAGCCAGAACTCAAGAGATTTAATCCTCTTGTCTATCATGGTTCACTTTCCGATAGCCAGCGTGACAATATCGTTAAGAAATTTCAAGATGAAGAAGATAGTAAGGTTTTGCTTATTTCAGTCAAAGCAGGTGGGTTGGGATTAACCTTAACTAGAGCCAATTATGTATATCACTTTGATATGTGGTGGAATCCGGCTGTGGCAGCTCAAGCCGAGGATAGAGCGCATCGAATAGGTCAAAAAAAGAGGGTTTTTGTTACATCTCTTCTCACTGTGAATACCATCGAGGAAAGGATACAGAACCTTCTTGATAGTAAACGTCAGCTATTCAAAGAAGTTATTGATGACCTGAGCGATTCAAATCTCTCAAGGGTTATGACTGAGGATGAATTATTTGGTTTATTTGGACTTCAGAAATCAAAACGTGCTTCAGCAACCAAGATTGCACATAAGAATTTAGCAACTCCGGAACTTTTAACGAGCATCTCGCCACCACAATTTGAAGAATTGATTTCTAATCTCTATGCAAAAATGGGATATCACGTAAAATTAACTCCTCAAACAAAAGACAGAGGTATTGATATCTATGCAAAACGTCTCAGTGAAAGCGGCACAGAATCTCTAGCTATTCAGTGTAAACATTATCCTAATGGGATAGTAGGGGTTGAGCATGTCAGGTCATTATATGGAGTGATTCACGATCAACCAAGCATAACAAAGGGCGTTTTGATAACTAGCGGTGAATTCTCTAAAGAGTGTAAGCAATTTGCGAATGGAAAACGTATTGAACTTTTTGATGGCACGTATCTCTGTGGTTTGTTGGAAAAGTATAATATATCCATTTAACAAGAGAATTTTTATCCTCCCTAACTAACTCTCTCCCCCTTCTGATATTCTTTAAACAAACCCTCTTTTCTAATCCCCGTCTCCACAATTTCCCACGGAAAAAAATACTCTTTTGTTTTTTCTCCAAAAGCCAAAAACTCCGCATCAACTCCTGCCTTCCTAAACGCCTGAGCCAGAGGCAGATTTTCTTTTATGTGATAATAAAGCCCCATCCCCACCTTTCTATCCCCCTGTGATAATACCCCTTGCAGGACTGCTTCTTTTATGCTTTTCTTCTCAAACTTTACTCCTTTTAAGCCTCTTACCCCATCCGAGATTATTTTCAGTTTTTCCCGTAACGATTTTTCAGAGTCCATTGGTGCCCATTGGAAAGGGGTGTGTGCTTTGGGCACAAAAGGGTTTATGGAGAGGATGATCTCCCTGTGGAGAGCTTTGCCTCCTCTACTCTCACGGGAGACCACGAGGGTCTCCCCTACGAAGATCTCATGGATCTTCTTGACCAAATCCACAACCCCTGCAACATCCTTTGTTGTCTCAAAAGGCAGCCCGATGATAAAATAAAGCTTCAGCTTTTCCAGATTCTTTTCCCTTGACAGCCGGGCGGCGCACAGAACATCCTCACGGTCAATCCTTTTGTCGATAATCTTCCACATCCTTTCAGTCCCGGCTTCAGGGGCTAAGGTCAAAGTCCTAAGTCCAGACTTT
>JALHSU010000178.1 GCA_022865345.1 Candidatus Zixiibacteriota bacterium | reverse complement strand
TTTATCCCTTCAGGTGCGATCTCTACTTCCTGCCCGATTTTTAACGAGCCATCGATCAAAGTGCCGGTGACAACTGTTCCCATCCCGGACATGGTGAAAACCCTGTCAATATAGAGCCTCGGCTTACCTATATCCTTTCTCACCTTTAGCCGGCTGATGAGATTTTGAATCTGTTCATTCAGCACCTCAATCCCGATTTTCTGGATTGCCGAGGTTCTGACCACAACTGCTTTTTCAAAGGGTGTGCCTTTGAGCTTATTCTTTATGTCATCCTCAATTAGATTTAGCCAGTCCTCTTTTACCAGGTCGATCTTGTTGATAACCACAATCCCCTCTTTAATTCCTAAAAGTTCTAGAATCTCTAAATGCTCCTGAGTCTGGGGCATCCAGCCATCATCTGCGGCAATCACCAGTAGTGCGGCATCGATTCCACCTACCCCGGCAATCATATTCTTGACAAACCTCTCGTGCCCGGGCACATCCACAATTCCCACCTCTGTTCCATCCGGCAGAGGAAGCCAGGCAAAGCCTAGATCGATGGTCATCCCTCTTTTTTTCTCCTCTGGTAATCTATCCGGATCGATTCCGGTCAAAGCCAGAACCAGGGCGGATTTGCCGTGATCAACGTGTCCTGCAGTTCCGATTACGAACATAAGCAACTTCCGATATTGTCATTCTGAGGGAGTCCAGATGGACAACCGAAGAATCTATTAATTCGATCCAGGAAGATTCTTCGCCCTCCGGGCTCAGAATGACCAAAATGTTTACCTGTTTGAGGTGCCCGTCAGGTCCCTGGTCGCAACGTAAAAGGGTTTTTTGTAGGGCAATCTTTCAGGGTTGCAGATTTTATTCTTAGCAAAGCTAAAGCTTTGCCCTACAAATTGCATCCCGCCTTGAGGGCAAGGCGGGTCTACCACTATAATTTTTGTAGCGGAAGGCCATCAAGGTCTTGTCCTCAGGATCCTGGCGAAGACTTTAGCATTCCATTTTTCCCCTCCTCCTCCACACCTAGAGGTCTAAAGACCTCCGCTACATGCCCAGCACCTTTCTCGCGCCTTGCACAATCAACTCATCCTGTTCCGGGAAGATCGTCCTCAAATCCAGAACGAATCTGTTTTTTTCAATACGCCCTATTATAGGGAAATCCAGACTCCTGAATCTTTCTGCTAAATTCTCTGGAGTAATTGAGGAACTCAGACATAATATGATAGTTGGAAGAGTCTCGCCTGGAAGCGAGCCGCCGCCTACAGTGCTCCTGCTCTCTTTCAGAGAAGCAGAAATCCCGAATGCGCTCAGCCTTGCTGAGATTTCCTCCCCTCTTTTTCTCAAAACATCCAAAGAGGTGGAAATCATCCTCCAGATCGGAATCCTTCCCTCTTCTTTCTTGAGATAACTCAAAATCACCTGTTCCAGACCTGCGATGACCATCTTATCAACTCTTAGAGCGCGATACAGAGGATGTTTCCTCAGCACATCAATATATTTTTTCCTTCCTACGATAATTCCAGCTTGCGGTCCACCTAAAAGCTTATCACTCGAAAAACAAACCAGGTCCGCTCCGGCAGAGACCCCTTCTGTAATCCTTGGTTCATGTCCTAACCCGAATTTTTCAGTAAAATGGACAGCCCCACTTCCCAAATCTTCGACAGTTATCAGACGATGTCTCCTGTCTAATGTAACTAACTCTTCAATTGAAACCTCTTCCACAAATCCCGACATCCAGAAATTACTTTTGTGCACCTTCAAGAGTATCTTTGTGTTTTTGTTTATTGCTCTCTGATAATCAGAAAGTGAAGTGCGGTTGGTCGTCCCGATTTCTTTCATTATCGCACCAGATTCTGCAAGGATTTCTGGTATTTTAAACCCCCCGCCTATCTGAACCAGCTCACCCCTGGAGATTATAACCTCTTTCCCTTTGGCTAAGCCTGAGAGAATCAGAAGAACCGCAGCCGCATTATTATTCACCACTAAAGCAGCCTCTGAGCCTGAAAGCTCGCAGAGCAGTTTTTCCAAAAAACCGGTTCTTTCTCCTCTTCTACCCTTCTTGAGATTATATTCTAAGGAGGAATAGTTTGTGCTGACTTCAGTGATATGTTTTAGGATCTCGCCGCTTATGGGCGCGCGCCCAAGATTAGTGTGGATTATCACACCAGTACCGTTTATGACTGGCCTTAAAGTGGAGGAAGATAAAGATTCCAGTTCTTCTAAAACTTTGGTGAATATCTGTTCTCTCGAGAAACTTACCCCTTTTTTTGTTATTTCTTTTCGTACCTCTTCTACTATTTTTCTGCTGATTTGAGTCACCAGAGGTCGGGAAAGTGCAGAGATGTAATCCTGCAGCTTCTCAGACTGCAGAATCTCCTCGATGCTGGGAATCTGCCTGAGCTTTTTGCTTTTTACCACTCTACCTTTATCCTGCATCTTTTATCTTTGATTATCTCACCCACAATGGAGGAATTTTTAACCCCTCTTTTTCTCAGGGAGCCCAAAAGCTTTTGAGCTTTACTTTTTGAAACGCTGATAAGAAGCCCTCCGGAGGTCTGTGCATCGCACAATATTAATTTTGCTTCCTCGCAGACATCTTTACCCCAATCGACTTTGCCCTCCATAAAATTCCGGTTAGATATGGTTCCTCCAGGCACGATATTTTGTCCGGCTAACTTCCAGGCGTAATCCAGAACAGGCACATTAGACAAATAAATCTTTGCCCCAACACCAGAGGCAGAAGTCATCTCACACAGATGACCCAAGAACCCGTAGCCGGTAATATCAGTACAGGCTTTTACGCCGTATCCCACCATAACCTCAGAAGCAGTTTTATTCAGCTCGCTCATCACCTCAACAGCTTCTTTGACAACTTTCAGCGGAACTCTATCTCGTTTGATCGCAGTGGTGATAATTCCGATACCTAAAGGTTTAGTCAGGATTAGGATGTCACCTGGTTTTGCGCCAGCATTGCTCACGATCTTTTTCGGATGAATTATCCCATTAACTGAAAGCCCGTAAATCGGCTCTTTGGTTTTCAGAGTATGTCCACCGATAATTGCTATTCCCGCCTCTTTAGCTTTGTCTGCTCCACCTCTCAAGACCTCTTCCAGGGCAGACAGGGGCATAGACTCCTTGGGATAACCCACGATGTTCAAAGCCGAGATCGGTTTTCCTCCCATAGCATAGATATCGCTTAAGGAATTGGCTGCCGCGATAGAGCCGTAGTCGTACGGATCGTCCACCACCGGAGGAAAAAAATCTACTGTCTGCACCAGGGCTAAATTTTCAGTCAGCTTGTATACCCCGGCATCGTCCACGCTGTTATAACCTATCAGCACCCGGTTATTCTTTATCTTTGGCAGATGACGCAGAACCTGCATCAAGTCCTGAGGACTGCATTTTGCCGCTCACCCAGAACTTGACGCCAGCGTCGTCAACCTGATTTTTTGTTTTTTCTCCATAATTTTTAACACCTAATTTCTTGAATTTCATCCATTTCAATATTATCTCGGTTCATATTCTTACCTCATAAAAGTTAAATTTCACCTAACGTTCCCAGTATATAAGAAGTACCAAGCGAAGCTAGGTATTTGGTCGAGGGTGAAGCCTGAGACCCAAGGAGCGGAGCGACGCAGCTTGTATGCTGTGTTAGATGAAGTCCACGGCATTACTTTTATTCTCTTTTTGCATGTATGAAATAGTGCCAACTAGATTTTCCATCAAAAAAATCTTCTATGTGTCGTATTTTAATAATTTTAAATCTATTCAATAATCTTTTTATATCTTTATAATTAACAAAAAAATGTGGTAATATTGTTCCATCCTCTTCTTCTTTCAATCTTACATTTTCATCGATGATTTTGCATTCTTTTGCAGTATCTGAGTATGCTGATTTTGATAACATTGTAATATACATTTCTCCATCTGTTTTTAATACTCTATAAATTTCCTTTAATACTTTTTTGAAATCTTCTGAATCAACATGATATATTGAGTGAAATGCTAAAATACAGTCAAATTCTTGGTTTCTTAAATTCAATTCTTTAATATCACCAATCATCGTTTTAATTTGTAATTTTTTGTCTGTGACTTCTTTTTGTAGTATTTTTATTCCTTCTTCTGATAAATCATAACTTGTTACATTAAAACCATTTTCTGAAAACAATATTGAATGCCTTCCAAGTCCACATCCTAAATCTAATAAATTATTAAAATTCATCCTTTTCCATCTGTATAAATAATAATAAACCTCCTCAGACGGAATCTTCCAAAAATCTGATTCTACTTTATCCCAATTCCATCCGTTTGTCTTAATCATCTTCAATCCTTTGTCGTGGATTTCTTCTAACTACTTCACAAGCAAAGTACTTCGCTTTTTGTCCATTTTTGGGATTATAGACGAAGTATTTCGTATATCCCACCTATCTATTCCCTCTCATCTCTTCCATTAGGGGAAGGTCGGGCAGTGGCGCCCAACCTATGAAGTATCTACATTATTCCCTCTCCCCTCTACGAGCCGTAAAGCTTTTAACGGCCATCAAGGGAGGGAAATCCACCCGTACATCTTACATCTAGTTTATGCTCGCCAGGTCCCCTGACTTGGCAAGTTTACCGTCGGGTCAGGGGACCCGACGCTCACCGAGTCAGAGATTTCATACTCTAAAATTAGCGGAAGGGGTGGGAATCGAACCCACCACCCTAACTTTTGATCAGGGACGACGGATTTGAAGTCCGCGAGGACCACCAGATCCCATCCTCTTCCTTCCGGAAAGGAATATAAAATTAACAAATTAGATTTGCAAGGAAATTATATCCTGTAGGGGCACGGCGCGCCGTGCCCCTACACAAAAATCCGTCGGGCATAAAGCCCGACGCTACAGTTCAATATTGGACAGAACGATGTTCTGTCCCTACAAACCCTCTGCACTACGTTTCACCCTACCACCTATTACCTATAATCTATCACCTTTTTTAAATCGATCTTCCTAACAACTTCATCGGGTCTTGAACTACCATAGTCTCTTTGACCATAAAAGCCTCACCATATCTGACCCCGATGAGAGAGCCGTAATAAGCCGCCCTGATTCTCATAAAGTCGAAAACATCCATCCCAGGTATGAGAACGTCTTTCCGCCCTTTCATACCTTTGAACTGAGATTTATAACAGGCTACTGCCTGAAGCTTCTTCTCCAGTTGTTCGGTAATGTCAACCACGAAGGAACAAGCCACTTCTCTGAAAGAGGTTGAGTAGATTATCTTATAAGGACGGTGATTCTCACCCGGAACCTTGAGCTTTGCCAGGCCTGAAAGATAGCAAGCATCATAACCTAACCTGGAACAGTTAGCATGGTCCGGGTGTCTCTGTTCCCAGTAAGGCAATATAACCAGATGAGGCTTATATTTTCTGATCAACCTGACTAACTTTATTTTATTCTCTCGCGTCAGCTCGACTCCTGAATCCGGCAATTTCAGATTTTCCCTGACTATAATCCCCATCATTTTAGCCGCACATTTTGCCTCGATACCTCTTAGCCTGGCAGAGCCCCTGGTTCCCATCTCTCCTTGTGTTAAGTCAACGATGCCAACTTTATAACCTGAATCGACCATTTTGATAAGTGTACCCCCGTAGGTGATTTCTGCATCATCCCGGTGAGCCGCAATAGCCAGAACGTCTAATTCCAATTCTTACCTCCTTCCGAAAAGTAGACAGTAGACAGCAAACAGAATACAGGGTAAATCTTTTCCCTGTCTACTGTCTACTACCTACTGTCTACTATCTTTTTGTAGTATTCCTCATATTTCGGAACAATCAATTTAGAATCAAATTTTTCCACTGCTCTTCTTCTGCAGTTTTCTCTGAACTTATTTAATCTATTTTCGTCTGACAAAAGCTCAATCCCTTTTTGCGACATAAACTCAACATCACCCAAGGAGCCTAAAAATCCGCTCTCGCCATCTATGACCACCTCTGGCAACCCTCCGGTTTTGGTAGCGACGACCGGGACTCCGCAGCTCATTGCCTCTAAAGCCACCAGACCAAAGCTCTCCTGATCGCTGGGCAGAAGGAAAAGGTCAGCCACAGGCAGAAGGTTTTCCACATAGTCCTGCCCGCCCAGGGAAATAACTTTATCCTCGATACCGAAATCTCTGGAAAGGGAAAGAGCCTTGCTAAGATCGGGACCATCGCCTATCAATACCAGCTTAGAAGGTATCTGCTTATCGACTAAATGAAATATCTTGATGACGTCCTCAATTCTTTTTACCGGGCGGAAATTCGAAATATGCATCAGGATTCTTTCATCCTCTCTGGCAAATTGTCTTCTCCTGACTTTATCCTGTCTGGGTACGAACCTCTCGGTATCTACGAAATTCGGTATCATCTCAATCTCATTTTTTAACCCGAACTCATCCCGGGTCCTTTTTTTCAAAAAGTCAGACACCGCCGTGATCCCATCGCTTTCCTCTATGCTGAATTTAGTAATTCCGCGGAAAGATTTGTCAGCACCCACCAGGGTTATGTCTGTGCCGTGTAGAGTGGTTATCACCTTTGGACTATGCTCCTTCAAGATGCTCTTGGCTAAAAAAGCCGCAGTGGCGTGAGGAATGGCATAGTGAGCATGCAAAAGGTCTAAGGACCATAATTCCGCTATTTCTGCCATTTTACAGGCTAAGCTCAAAGTATAGGGAGGAAACTTGAACAGAGGATAGTTGGAAACCTCCACCTGATGATAATATAAGTTCTCGATGAATCTCTGCAGCCTGAAAGGAGGCGAGTAGGTGATAAAATGAACCTGGTGCCCTCTTTTTGCCAGCTCTATCCCCAATTCTGTGGCAACTACGCCACTTCCTCCCGGAACCGGATAACAGGTAACCCCAATGCGCATAAAGTTATCCTATCTTTAATAATTGATGATCAACTTTTTCAATTTCCACTTTATTATATAGAAAATCTACGAATTCAAAACCATATTTTATCAGATAAGGGACAAGGTTCAGGACCCTTTCCTGAAGTTTATTGTCCGGAAAAAGATTCTTCTTGGCTTTATAGACTTGCTCTTTCAGAGTCTGGTCTTTTTGCCGGTAAGCTTGAAAGAGTTTTTCACCCAATCTTTTTAACTCGTAATCGATCTTCCCTCTGGTAGTTTCCAGATTTTGTTTCAAGGCTGGCTCTGAGGAAATAAGCTCCTGCTCAAGGCTATCCAGAATTTTCGATATCTCTTTTTTTTTCTTCTCTAAAGTATTTTCAAGAGGGTCTGGAAATTTTTCTTTTAAGATCGAGTTTATCAGTATTTCCGGGTCCTGAAACAGATCGATAAACTCAAGAGAATACTTTTGAAGCAACTGTTTGATCTTATCCTCTATCAAAGTGACGCTGGCACGAGGATAGACTACAGGCATGGGGATATCAAAAAAATCAAAAACGGATTTCAACTGGGCATAATAGCTGATCTCGCCCGGACCACCGATATAGGCTGCAGTTGGGAAAAGATAACTTCTCATCAAAGGGAGCAAAAGAACGTTTGGACTAAGCCTTTCAGGTTCTTCCTCGATTATCTGGCGCAATTCATTTTGGCTGAGTTTTCTATTTACCCCATCTATCTGGATTGCCTCTCCACTCCATTTCAGGGTAGATCTCTTCTCCTTGACTTCTAAGAATAGATTCACCATCTCCTCTGATTTTACTACCTGCTGATGGTATCCTGAAGATTCCAGAGTTTTGCCAGTTTCCCTGACCAGCCCCATTGACCTGCCCGGATTTTCTATCTCTTTAAGGAAAAAATCAATTGCCAACTTTTTTAATTCCTTATCTCCAGGGTCGACAATAACCAGACCATATTTGCCCAGTAACCTGACCATCCATTTAGCAAAAGAATTCGGAAGAGTCTGCCCTTTGGAATAGCGGTCCTCAAGAGCGTGAACAACTTCATCCTTGAACTCGGTCGGATGAAGAGATGATTTCAATTTCTCAACACAGGAGTTGATTTCCTCCTCCAGGACAACTTTATACATAGGCTCGCCAGAAGGAGTTTTCGCAGGAGAATATCTGATCTCTTCAAGTTGATTTTCTTTATCTATGATAGAAGTTGACCTGACCTCCTCGAAGTCATGGTCTTCTGAATCAAGCCAGAAAACAGGTATGAAACTTCTGGAGAACCTGAAAGATAGTTCCT
>JALHSU010000177.1 GCA_022865345.1 Candidatus Zixiibacteriota bacterium | reverse complement strand
TCGTACTTGCTCACGTGAATCCGGTAAGCATCCCATTCCATCTTCTTGTTAGCGATCAAAGACTCGAAGATATGATCGCCCAGGGTCTCCTTTGCCAGCTTGCTTTTTTCGAATAGACAGATCGCCTCTTCCAGGCTTCCTGGCAAACACCCGATATGCAGCTTTTCCCTTTCTTCCTCTGACAGATGGAAGATGTCTTTTTCCACTGGTGGAAGAAGCTCTAATTTTTCCTCCACCCCTTTCAAGCCGGAGGCAAGCATCAAGGCAAAGGCTAAATAGGGATTGCAGGTCGGGTCAGGCGAGCGGACTTCGATCCGGGTGGCTTTCTCCTTGCCGGGTTTATATTCGGGTATCCTCACTAAGGCTGAGCGGTTGCGGGTTCCCCAGGAGATATAGACTGGTGCCTCATATCCGGGCACAAGTCTTTTGTAAGAGTTGACCCACTGGCTCAAAACCAAGGTGATCTCCTGGATATGTTTGAAGATTCCGGCAATATATTGCTTTGCCATAGTGGAGAGATGGTACTTCTTCTCATTCGGGTCAAAGAAGATGTTCCTCTCCCCGTCAAATATTGACTGGTGAGTATGCATCCCTGAGCCGTTCTGCCCGAACAAAGGTTTGGGCATAAAGGTCGCATAATAACCTTCCCTTAAGGCAAGCTCCTTGACGGTCAGACGATAGAACATCACGAAATCAGCCATAATCAAAGCTTCCTGATACCTCAAATCTATCTCGTGCTGGGAAGGCGCAACCTCATGATGAGTGCATTCAACCTGAATCCCCATCTTCTCCAGAGCAGTTGCAGCCGCTTTCCTCATCTTAGTTCCAGGACTTACTGTGCTGTAATCAAAATAACCGCCATCGTCAATCGGCTCCGGCTTATCCTTGGAGGGGAAATAGAAATATTCTATTTCAGGACCGCAATAGAAGGTCCACCCTTTTTTTCTTATCTTTTCTAAAACCTTTTTCAGAGCATAGCGACTATCGCCGGCAAAAGGGGAGCCATCCGGATTCAGGACATCGCAGATCATCAGGCCTACTTTCTCATCATTGACTGACCAGGGTAATATCCTGAAAGTCTGGGGGTCCGGCATAGCCACCAGATCGCTTTCCTCAATCCTGACAAATCCCTCGACTGAAGAGCCGTCAAAACCCTGTCCCTCATCCAGGATCTGCTCCATCTCCCTGGCAGTAACCGACATCCCCTTTAAGGCTCCCAAGATGTCCGAGAACCACAGCCGGATATAGTTGACGTTGTTTTCCTTGATCAACTCCAGGACTTCTTTTTTGGATTTCAATTTATTTTCCTCCTTTTCCTAAAGTTTGAGCTGAAAGTCTTAATGATTTTTGTTCGGCGGGTTACTCATCCTACCGTAATTACGCAGTCCCGCCTCTGACTGAACGAATTCTGAATTTTCCTGGTTTTTCCTGAGACTTCTTTCTTCGGGTCAGTCTATCTGACCCTGCTTGAGAGTATTCAATTCAGCTCCCTTTGATTTTTTAGATTTAGACATCATAGTATAAGCTAATCTCAAAAGGATGAGGCCTGTTCCTGACCTCATTATATTCCCGATTCAATTTGTAATCTATCCAGGCCTCCAGAAGGTCTTCGGTGAAAATTCCTCCGGAGAGCAGGAAATCGCAATCCTTCTCCAGCGCATCTAAGGCTTCTTTTAAAGATGATGGCAAGCTCTTTATCCTGACTTTTTCCTCTGCAGGCAGAAGAAAAACATTCTTGTCAATGGGACCAAAACCAGCTTTCATCGGGTCGATTTTCTTTTTTATACCATCCAGTCCAGCTAAAAGCTGGGCAACTACTGCTAAATAGATGTTGCACGAGGCATCTGCAGGGCGGAATTCCACCCTTTTTTCCAGAGGGTCATTGTAAGCATATTTAGGAATCCGGATTGCTGCGCTGCGATTAGCTAAGGAGAAAAATAGTTTTACCGGAGCTTCAAAACCAGGAACCAGTCTTTTATAAGAATTGGTGCTGGGGTTGGTGAAAGCTAAAAGAGCCGAACCGTGGGTCAACAGCCCGCCGATATAATACAAAGCCAGTTTGCTCAGCCCCCCATATCCCTTTTTGTCATAGAATAAAGGTTTCCCCTTCTTAAAAAGATTCTGGTGAAAATGCATTCCGTTCCCGGCTTCATTGTACAGGGGCTTGGGCATAAAGGTGACTGTGTGGTTGTGCTTTTTTGCAACCATCTTTATCAGATATTTGATCCACATGCTCGTATCCCCGATTGTGGAAAGCTCCACCGAGATAATCTCTATCTCCGATTGCCCCGGACCACCAACCTCGTGATGATGATACCTTATTTTTATCCCGCTCTCCTCAATCAGCTTTACCATCTCTGAACGAATATTGAAAAGATCGTCTAAAGGTGGGATAGCCTCATATCCGCTACGCGGAGGGATTTTATGTCCCAAATTCTTACCCACCATCAAGCCTGAGTTCCAGTCTGCCTCACTTGAATCGATGATGTAGGAAGACATATTGATGTCGTTCTTGTAACTCACGCTGTCGAAGATGTAGAACTCGAATTCCGGTCCCCATAAACTCTTGTCTGCAATCCCGCTCTTCAGAAGATATTTTTCAGCCTTTTGCACAATAAGTCTGGGCTCCCTGGGAAATAAACTCAAGCTATCTGCTTCAGCCGAGCTGCAGATGAAACTCAAAGTCGGAACTTCCCAGAAAGGATCGAGCTGGGCTGTGGAAATATCCGGCAGCAAAGCCATATCCCCGGATTCCAGTGATTTGAAACCGGGAGTACTGGACCCGTCATAAGGCACTCCGGTTTTGAACATCTTCTGGTTCAACTGTCCTGCCGGCAGGGAGAGATGATGCCACCTGCCGAAAAGATCGCTGTATTTCAGGTCAATCATCTCGATCTTCTTCTGCCTGGCAAAAATCAAAACCTGATTTATACTTCTGAACAACTCTGCCTCCTGAAAATAAAAAAACTGAACTAGCTTTCTTTTATGAGTTCAATTTTAAAGATTTTATATAATATAAAGATTCTTAAAAGTCAATCAAATTGACGAAGTGTTTTTTGAAAAATTTTAACCCGGCTGAAAATCCAAACGAACACCCGCCGTCGGGTCAGGGGACCCGACGTACATGCTAAAACTGCACTAAATCGGTAAAACAGACATTCTTGTCTGTTTCTCATGGTCAGACAGGAATGTCTGACCTACCATACTTATCATGCATTATTTTTTCGTCTTACGTCTCTTATCTCACATCTTACTCTTTTTTAACTTTTCCCAGCAAACCCGGATACAGATACCGCACACCTCATTTTCCAGTCCTATGTTTTTAAGTCGCAGCAGACATCCCTGTCTGTAATCTTGCTGACCTTTTAGAAAAGGACATACCTGCATGCATGCCTGGCAATCTCCGCATCCCTGAAAATTCCTTTTTGGTGATTTTATCTTATATGGAATGAAAATTGTCGAGAGCCTCAAAGC
>JALHSU010000176.1 GCA_022865345.1 Candidatus Zixiibacteriota bacterium | reverse complement strand
TGCGGCGATCGTCATAAGTGGTAAGAATGTCCTGTCTGGATTGGGCTCGAGCGTGTCAATCTATAAAAGGAATTTCTTCTCCACCTATTTTTTTGTGCTGATTCCGAATCTTTTGACCTTCCCCTTTACCCTTTTAAATCACAGGGCGGCTCTTCTCATCTCCAAGTTCAATCCGGAGGTTATCTTCTTGATTCTGATTCTGGAAATAGGGGTCTCTATGATAGCCAACTACATCCTCATCTCCACCCTTACCCGGTTTTATATCTATGATCAGGGGTTGGACTGAAAACTTTTCTTTAAAATAAAATATGCAAGGCTGGAACCTTGCTCTATGATGTCTCCGCATTTTCGTCGATGGTAGCCGCAGGCTTTATGCCTGCGTGACTGTTTCCGCTCTCTGAACATGCAGTTATACGCAAGCTGAAGTCCTGAGAGTGGATCCGTAGGACTTGCGGCTACCCATGAGAGAAATATAGCAATCTGCCTGCAAAGTCCACCTTAAGATAAAAAAGTCTTTGACGAAAGAGAGAATAGAGGGTATATTTTTCTTATTGGTAAATATAGGTGTAAGCAGGACAAAATCTTGCTTCTGGAATTTCTATTCCCGAAGCATAAGAAAAAAAGGCATAGATGTTCAGTTTTAATCAGATAATAATCGGGATTGCGCTTCTGGTCCTTTTAGGGTGTGAGCTCTGGGTGTTCAGGAAATCAACCCGAGGAAGGAGCAGTAATGCATTTCTGCTTTTGAATCTTTCCTTTGCCCTGGTCCTCTCAGGTTACCTCTGGCTTTCCCTGAAGAATGCACCCGTGCAGGCTCATCCAGGTTTTTATCTTTTAATCTCAGGAATAGTGTTTGCTCCTTCCTTCTGGGTTCTTTTCTCTTATACCTTAGCCCGGGAGGATTCTAAAGCGGAGCTGAAAAAAGGCATTCTGGTTTTTCTGCCATTTCTTTTTTTGAGTCTGCTTTCTCTCCTGTGGCAGGTAAAAAGAAACCTGGTCCTGGTGCAGAAAGATATCTTCGGGGATCTGGCATTTTATTTTGCGGACAGAAGCGAGCTTTTTCTTATCTTTCTTTTAGCCGGTGCGGTATTCTCTATCATAAACCTGGAAAGAACTTTTCATTCCTGTATTCAGGAAGAGAAAAAGAAGCTGGTCCTGCCATTCATCTTGAGTTTGGCTCTTTTAGTTCTTTTGGTCTATCTGGTCACCTCTGGTTTTCTTTACGCCCGGATTCCCGGTTTCACCTTTTTAGTTTGGGGGATTTTAAGCCTTTTATGGTCTCTGAGCCTGGTAAGATACCTTAAAGAAAAAACTGCTTCAGTTCAAATCACCAGACAAGTAGTATATTCCTCGGCCGTTGCTATCCTGATTGGGGGATATTTGATCCTGATTGGACTGGTAACTAAACTGATTCAATCCTACGGAGCTAACTTAAGCGTATTTTTGTCCATGCTGGCTGCTTTTCTGGTGATTGTGGTCTTGTCCGCGCTGGTTGTTTCCAGCTCGGTAAAAGAAAGAGTTAAAAGATTTGTGGATTCAACAGTATATAAGGGTAAGGTCGATTATCAGGCAGAGTGGACCAGGTTCAGTGAGAACATCGCCTCGCTTCTGAATTTGGATGAAATCCTGAAGGAGGTAGCAGGCGTAATTTCGACTAACCTGCGGATCGGAGATATCGCGATTTTGCTTTCCGAAGGACAGGGTGGGTTTACTTCAGCTTATCCCAAAGAAAGCTCTTCTGAGCTAAGCATAAGAAAAGAAGAGGACCTCCTGGATTGGATTTTCCGGTATGGAGAACCGATCGGCATAAAGGATATTGAGTTAAACAAATCACTGACTGAAAAAGAGAGAGCTTTTTTAAAACAGGCAGAAGAGCTGAAATTGGAGCTTTGCGTCCCGATGATCGCCAAGAGGAATTTGGTCGGTCTTCTATTTCTGGGGCAAAAAAAGGGCAATCATCCTTTCAGCGAGGATGATTTCTCCTTTTTAGGAGGGGTGGCTCACCAGGCTTCGATTGCGGTCTTGAACGCCAAGCTCTCACAGGAGCTAATTCTTTCCAGGGAGATGGAGTCGTTCAACAAGCTTTCCTCTTTCATTTTGCATGACCTGAAAAATTTCATCTCTATGCTCTCCTTGCTCCTGCAAAATGCTGAAGAAAGGCTAAAGGATCCTGATTTCCAGAAAAGCGTTCTGGTCACCATATCGGACACTGTGGAGAGGATGAAAAATCTGATAAGCAAGCTCTCCACACCCTCAGCTGGAATA
>JALHSU010000175.1 GCA_022865345.1 Candidatus Zixiibacteriota bacterium | reverse complement strand
CCAGTAGCCGATCCTTTCAGTCAGCTCATCCCAGTCCTTCAGGTATTTGAAAACGCTCTCCCTGCATTTGGCATTGAAATTGGCAACCCCGTATTTCTCCACGTCTGCTTTGGATTTTAACCCAAGCTCCTTCTCAACCTCGATCTCCACTGGAAGTCCATGCGTATCCCAGCCAGCCTTTCGGTCAACTCTGAATCCTCGCATGGTCTTGTATCTGCAAATTAAGTCCTTGATAGTCCTGGAGATAACATGATGAACCCCTGGCTTACCATTAGCTGTAGGAGGACCTTCATAGAAAACAAATTTTGGAGCATCCAGCCTTTTCTGGATACTCTTTTCAAAGATTTTGTTCTCCTTCCAGAAGGACAAAATCCTTTTCTCCATATCTGGATAGTTGAAATCTTCTTTTATCTCTTTAAAAGTCACTTTGTATCACCTCAAGTTTATTATATACGCAATTTTCATTAACCCAAGTTGCATAAGGGAAACTTATTACAGGGTAACGGTATCGGGCTTTGCGAAGCCGCAAAGCTCGTGTTAGTCGCTGTTTCGGCTTCCTTTGTATCATCCCTTCAATAAAATACTAATGGCCAACCCGAACAGCCCTATGGACATTGTAATCATGATTCCGATGAACCATTTGGTGAAGTCATTCATTCTTACCATCTCTTCCCTTAGTCGTTTATTGTCTTCTTTGAGTGAATCGATGTCCTTTTTAATAAGTGGAATCGTTACGCTGGCTTCTGGATCATCGAATAGTAATTTCTTAAACCCCTTCATTTCCGACTCTAATTGATCTAACCTCGCTGCAAGGGAACCAACTTCAAGATTGCCTTTTGGGAGCATCTCAACTGTCTCAATACTTCTGAACAAGGATTCAACATTACTCTTAAGCAATTCAATCTCTGTTCGTGTCCTCTCTATCTTCACTTTACGTCGTTCTAACATTCGGCGTGTGGAATAGTAGTAAGCAATGACTGAAACCACAACACCTAAAAAGCCAGCGATTAGGCCGATTATTTCAGGTAGACTCTTTAGAACATCCATCTTTATTAACCTCTCATTTGTTGTTTGCCGAAATTGCGACTAACGGTTCCAGCATATACGACGTTGTGACCGAAGGGAGCAATGTCCCGAAGGGCAAGGGCGTTAGCCTGTAGCGTATATGCTGTGTTATCTGCGGTGCCCTGCCCTTTCTTAACCGTAATTAAGACAAAATCCAAATCCGACACCATTTATCTCTCCATTTATTGTTCAATTTAAGCATAACCAATTTTTTTCACATAATATGGATTGAGGACCCTGTCTATTTTGGATCTGAAAAAGATTTCTGAAGGGACAATGATACTAGCCCATAGGTCAATAGCCTCTCTCAATGACATTATCTTTCTTATGTCATGCATGAATTGGAATAATTGTGAATTCTTTTCGAGTGCATATTGTGGATACTTCTTATTAAATAGTTGTCTTATTTTGGTCATCTCTTCCAAATTATCAAAATAGCTACTTGGTGCGCAACATCTAGAGACAACTCCAGCTTCATCTTCATACTCAAGTACAACTACCTCTCCTTCATATGGTGAAGTCAGCCTTGGATTGGTATAAAGGTTCAAATTATGAGCTCTGCAATTAAAAACGAGCGAAAAACTAGTCTGAATAGACTTAGCAACTTCTAGTTCTAAAAATGGCAGAAAAGTTGAAATCATTAATATCTCTTGTATATTTTTCGTAAGAACGTGAATAAAATAAAGCTTTGCGCATTCAGGAAAAGTTGATTTCTCAATTATTGGTAGCTTCTTGAACTCTTCATATTCAGCGTTGGATGAAAAAACAATTTTGTCTACATTTTCAAATTGTTGCATAATACTATTACTTGCAATAGGTTTAACCATAGGGAGATCCACCTTATTCACCACTCGCCTTCTAAACTCTCGGATTACTAAGATATATGGTTTTAATAAATCTTCTGTAGTTGATATTGCTGGCAGAGTACTCTCGAAATGAATGCCGATTGTCTCATTATTATCGACTCTTGGATAATCTATGTATCTAAGTTGACTAACAGTTGACCATTTCTCAAGTTCATCCGCCTCCCATAGTGTGGACGAGAGTAACTCCTCAACGTCTTTTCCTACGGGGTCTCTCTCAATATGAAGTACAGTAAACGAATCTAAATCTATAAGTGACTCTATAGGTCTACTTCTAAGACGAATATCTTCATATCTCATTATTTCTCTTTCAAGGTCATTTGGCTCTGGATATATAAATCCCTGATTGATTTCGGGGAAAAAGGTTGTAATATTGACACCCTTGATTTGTTTAAATAGTACTTTTTCTAGAAACAAATCTATATAACCCATATTATCAATTTGTCTCATAAAATCATGATAGTCACGCAAAAATATTCCTTGCTGATTTTCAAGTCTCCAGAGCCCTTTAATTTCTAAAGTGAGCAATCCTGGGATTTTGTAAGATTGGCATAGACGACGGAACATATCGAGATCTATGATAAGAATTACTCCAGGTTTCCCTACCTCAATGTTACCTGTACTCGCAAAGAAGGCGGCAATTTTCGGGTCTTTTGTAAAGTCTAACAGATCTGTAGGATACCCATAATGCTGAGCAATAGCGATCAATTTATCCTGTGGCTGATGGTATGGTTTTAGATATGGGTTATTTAGCATCCATTGGCAGAATTTAAGTGTCTCTTGCCATTTTATCTCTCTCTCATCTTCTGGAACTCTAAACAAAGTGGATCGCAGTGGCCAGTCCTCTCTTTGCCCTCTAAAAACATATTTGCTTCCCGAATAATTATCGATGCAATAGCCTATAGCATCTTTTATATTGTCATACCATCTATTTTGTTTCGTCATTCAGGAATTCTTCCTTAATTTTAGGGCACGGCATTGCGGATATTATCCCATTTTAGGGGTATACGCAGTTTTCATTCACCTAAATGACATACTGGATATTGGCCACAGGCTGAACATTCCATCTGCAAAGTCGTATGGGTAATCCCAAACTTCTCCTGTAAAACTGCATTCGCATCTTTTAAGATCTGGTCACTTTTGCTGACCATCTGGTCCTCTATAACCAGGTGCCCGGATAACGCATAAATCCCCGAAGTAATAGTCCAGAGATGAAAATCGTGCAATTCTTTTACGCCTGGAATCTTTTTCAACTCCTCCACGATGGCATCCATACTCAAATGCTTGGGAACTGCCTCTAAGAGTATGTTGCTTGACTCTGTTACCAATCCCACT
>JALHSU010000174.1 GCA_022865345.1 Candidatus Zixiibacteriota bacterium | reverse complement strand
CTTATCTCCTCTTGACTCATCCTGATCATGTCCTTTCCTGCCATAATATCCTCCTTTAAAGTAAGATATTGTGGCAATCTCAAAATAGGACATTTCTACTTTGCTAAAACAGGACATTATTATATTGCGATTACAGCAAAATAATCTTTGAATACACCCTTCTCTTTATCTTAATCTTATCATATCTTATTAAATCATCGAGACTTATCTATTTCTTTTAAGAAAGGTCAAAAATTATACGAATCTGAGTTAAAAATGTTGCATCTTATTTTTTCCTTGACCTTAATTTTAAATTCTGCTATATAGATATGTTATTTTCCCTAACTAAGGAGCGATCTAAGATGAGAAAAATCTACATTTTTATTACTACCCTGATGCTTGTTCTGTTCCAATTTTCTTCAGCGATTTCTGCAGACAATCAAAAAGTTTTAAATCTATTTGACGATCTGCAGAAGGTCATTATCTCACTTTCCAGTCGGATCCAGCCCTCGGTGCTCCATATAGAGGTTATCAAGAAATCTGACAGCTTTAAATTCAAATCCTTAGCCTCAGGCCTGGTGGTTGACCAGAACGGTTATATCCTGACCAACGAGCACGTGGTGGATAAAGCCCAGTCCATAAGGGTTACCCTGCCCAGCAAGTTAGAGTATCCGGCAGAGATAATAGGGGTGGATAAGCAGACTGACCTGGCTCTGATAAAAATAAAATCCGAGGAAAAACTTACTGTTCCCAGATTCGGGAATTCGGATAAAATCGAGGTGGGAGAATGGGTGATCGCAGTGGGGAATCCTTTCGGGTTTGACCGTACAGTCTCCTTCGGTATAGTCAGTGGAAAGGGAAGGGTGATACCTTTTCTGCCAGAGGAATCCAGGTTGATAAGCGATTTTATCCAGACTGATGCAGCCGTTGACCCCGGTTCCTCCGGGGGTCCCCTGGTGAATTTGAAAGGGGAAGTTATAGGGATAAACTCAATCGGATTAGGGCGAGGCCAGGGATTTACCATCCCGATCAACACTGCCCTGGAGATCAAAGATAAATTATTATCCTCAGGCATAATCGAAAGAGGCTGGCTCGGGTTATCGATTCAACCTTTAAACCGAGAGCTTGCCCAATACTTTGGAGATGAGAGCTTGAAGGGGATACTGGTTAGTGATGTCGAGCCGAATTCTCCGGCGCAAGAAGCTGGTTTTTTACCTGGAGACATAATTCTGGAATATCAAGGGGAAAAGGTTTCTGCGGAAAAAGAAGAGGATTTAAACAGGTTCTCTCTTCTGGTGAGCGAAAGCCCGGTCGGGCAAAACGTCTCTTTGAGAATTAAGCGAAAAGAAGAGCTCCTTGACCTCAGGGCTAAAATAGCGCTTCAACCTAAGGTTAAGCCTGAAGAGTATGAGACCGACTTAGGTTTTACAGTCAAAGAGATAACTGATGGGATATATCGGGATTATATGCTGGAAGACAAGGAAGGGGTTTTGGTTTCTTTTGTGGAGGTGGGAAGTCCGGCCAGCCAGGGAGAGCTTTCAGAAGGAGATGTGATCAAAAAAGTTGAGGATATGAAGATTTCGACTCTGGATGATTTCAAAAAATCCCTGGAAAAAGTAAAGGGACAAAAACAGATTCTGCTTGCCATTAAAAGAGGAAAAAATCAGAGATTTATCCTCATTCAACCCGGGTCAAAAAAAGAATAACAAGATTAGAAATTTCTTCTATCGGTCTATTGACTCAAACTAAGAGGCAAGTAAATCCTGGATGAAAGCCAGGAGAGCACGAGGGGCTTAGAAACTATCTTGTGCTGGTTGCTTTCACTAATGGCCAAGAATAGAGATCACTTCCCTTTAGCTCCTTCAACTAAATAGATATGGCTCTCCAGTTTTCCGAGTTCTACCAAAATCCCCTTTTTTAATTCATCAGAATTAGTTTTGATTGTCTGACCGTCTAAAAGCTCGGTCAGGACAATCTTTTTACCCTTGACCCCTATTTTACTACAATCTATCTGCAGGATTACGTTTTTCTTAAATCCCTCCTTCTCCGGGGAGAAAGGCACCCCTGGGCTGATCAAATAGAGCAGGGTCACTTTCTCATTTTTCTGAATTATCATCTCCAGGTCAGGGTCTGAGGAATTCACAAATCTTGTAATCCCTGACTCCTGCAGAATGCTCTCCAGGAATCCCGCCTTCTCGCGACAGGCTGAAGAGGAAAGGTCAAAAGTTAACAGGTAAACCTTCCCTTTTCCAAGTTTTCCTCTGACCCCAACGATTCTCCTGCCTGCCCGTGCTATAACCTGATAATTCTTAGAATGGGACCTGATAAACCCGTAGATCTGTGAGGTGAATTCTTCTTTCGAGGTCTGGATTTTCTCCACTGATGAGAGCTGAGCTGTCTTGATCTTAAGACCACGAGATAAAAGTTCACACTTTTTAAGGTCCCGGTCATATCTGGGCAAAAGACCATAAAGAACCAGACTCTTACCGTTCCTTGCTTCCTCTAGGAGGAAAGCTTGAGCCTTCGAATCCATGAACTCCGCCACAGGCACTAAAAGCACCCTACACTTCTCCAGCTTTTTCGCCTGTTCAGGACTGGAAATTGCGAAATCATACTTCAGTTCTCTGAGACTCTGCCCTAAACCGAAGTGAGTTTTCCAGACCAGAGAATTCAGATAAGGAAAAAGCGTCTGATTTTTCACCTGGCTCAAATAAAGATAAGGATCATAATTTAAGAGACTTATCTGCGACAGATTCTCCAGAGTCTTTAAATTTATTTTTTCCTGGAGTAGATTAAAGTTCTTGATCAGCTCGTACCCTTCCTGAATCGTCCCTTCTTCAGCCAATGGAGAGCCATACCAGTGGCTCCTTTCCACGAACATCGTGTGGTTAAATCCTTTAATCCCGAAAGCTAATGAGGTGACCAGCATGAATTTCAATTCCTGTGTGCCGAGCGGAAGATATTTCTTTTTCTCCTGGGGATTCAAGGCAGGTGCTCCGTTTCTGAATTCGATCGCCCAGGGGAATGAAGCTGAACCCGCAAAGGATCTGAGGTGCCAGGAGTATTCAGCATAATCCTTAAACCAGTCTACCTCCACCCCTCCAAAAATGTTTTCTTTCTGCAGGGAGGGCCATTCTGAAGACGAGGATAAGCCATCTTCCCAGAAAATATCAGTGAAGAAGATGGGAGATACCTGGGAAGAGGTTATTATTTCTTTTAGATTCAGAAGGTAATCCGAAATCAAGCCTCTTTTGAAATCAATCCAGTCCAGAGATCTTAATAGCTCCGCAGGTTTTTTTATTTCCGGATATTTTGGAGGTTGAACCTCTTCATAGTTTTTTGATTTAATTTGATAAGCGGATTTAAGTTTTTTTATCTCTTTGTATTTTTCTTTTAGAAAAGCCGGATAACGGGATTGGATTATATAGGAGTTATAATCAAGCTGAAAGGGATCAGCGAAAAAGTTCAAACTGGTCTTTCTTCCTAACTGGATCACGATCACCGGTCCCTTTGGATAGATGTAATGTTTTAATACTTCATTCAGGGCGTTAATATATCTTTTGTAATGATTCTTAAAGGAAGGATGACCAAAAGAAGGTAAAGCTATCTTTGGAAATTCCTTCAGTTCAGATATAGACACTACATTCCCTTGAGGGTCTTTTGCTAAGAGATCTTGATTCTTCAGTACAAAGTCAGGGTAGCCGCCATTTTCCCATTCTGCTCCTATGTAAGGCCCAATCTTTAATATGACTTTAAAGCCGAACTCCCTTGCCAGCTCCAGGAAGACCGCTAAATCCGTCCGGCTATCAGTTTCCCCGTTAAAGTCAAATTCCCCAGTTGAGATCTCGTGCAGGTTCCAGGGGATCGGGGTTGAGATGATTTTGAATCCTGCCTTTTTAATTCTTTCAAAGCAAACTGACCAGTATTTCTTACTCACTCTGAAATAATGAATTTCCGCAGAATTCAAACGATATTCCTCTTTACCAATCAATACTGTATTTTTCAAAAGGCTAAGCATCAGTCTCCTTTTTAGGAATTATCATAATCCCTCCTTTTCCTTTGAAAAGGATTTTTTTAAAATCTATTAAGTTTATAGACATAAGTCAATTTTGTCAATAAAAATTATGAAATATCACCGAATTTCAGTGGCTTTTCTGTGGTATCGATAACATATTATTAATAAGCGAGTTAGGAAATTTATCTGGTAACTGATGAAAAGTAGTAATTCTCTAACCTAATAAAAAACCCCATCCATTTTTCGTTGGATGAGGTCTTATTTATTGTGAAACAATAAGTTATGTCAATAGTTATTTCAACATAACCATTTTCTTAACATCTGAGAAATCATCCGCTTTAATTCTATAAAAATAGATCCCGCTGGCAAATTCTAAGCCTTTGCTGTCTTTTCCGTCCCACTCAACCTCTTTTACCCCTGCTGCCAATTTCTCATCAACCAGGGTTTTCACTTTCTGCCCTAAAATGTTGTAGACCTCCAGTTTTACCCAGGAATCTTTGGGAAGGGCAAATCTGATCATGGTCTTTGGGTTAAAAGGATTCGGAAAATTCTGAGAAAGACTGAAAGATGAAGGTTTAGTCGGGGTATTGATGTCTTGGACTTCTAAGTAGCCTTTATAAAAGACCGGTGAGAATGCATTACCTAATGTATCAACGAACTCTAAGTGGACATTGGGAGGCCAGAAGATTGTATCCACTGATGCATACGAGGGATAATTCCAGAATGGCCCAGTTGTAAAATATATTTTAGCCACAGAACCACTGCCAGGTTCAAGGCCTCCATGAAACCAGAACGCAAACACAACCAATCTGTTCTTACTGTTATCTATACAGCAAAAAGTGTCACTATAATAAGTGGCATTAGCACTTCTCGTGCCAACAAAACTTATAGAATCACACCTGATATCCAGATAGCTATTTGAATCTACGAAGGCTAACGGGATGATAAAAGCTCCCAGGTACTCATCGTTAAATGCATAAACATCCATGACCACTTGAGAATTAGGTGGTACAGTTTCAATGCGCGAAAGTTGGCAAGTATCCCTGATTCCAGGGTCCACCTGAGCAAGTACAAAATTGAAGGTTGAAAGAGAGACGATGCCAAACCAAAAGATCAATTTCAACCAATTCCTTTTCATCTTGATCAACTACCTAAAAAATCTTATGGTTTTAGTTTCTTTTTCTTATCTTTTCTTGATCGTGAGAATTTCCCGTTTGATTATAATCTAAAAATAGATGTCTATCTTGTCAATAAAGAATTGGCTAGCCGATGATGTCTCTCTCGGATGACCCCCTAATATATCAGAAACAGAGGAATAATTACTGTAATCTTCCAAATTTGAGCTTCCAGTATCCCATAAAAAAAGCCCCATCCGATAAATCGGATAAGGCTTGCTTTCTAAAATGACGGGTTTAAGTAATGGTTATTTCAACATAACCATTTTCTTAACATCTGAGAAATCATCCGCTTTAATTCTATAAAAATAGATCCCGCTGGCTACCTCTAAACCCTTGCCGTCTCTTCCGTCCCACTCAACCTCTTTTACCCCTGCTGCCAATTTCTCATCAACCAGGGTTTTCACCTTCTGCCCTAAGATGTTGTAGACTTCCAGCTTAACCCAGGAATCCCTGGGAAGGGCAAATCTGATCATGGTCTTGGGGTTAAAAGGATTCGGATAGTTCTGAGCCAGACTAAAAACCGTTGGCTTGGTCGGAGTGTTTACCTCCTTTACGTCTAAAGCACCTTTATGGAAAACTGGTATAAACGTAATGATCCCAGTTGGATCTACAAAAACTAGCTCACTGGTAGGCGGGTAAAACTGACTATCGACTGCAACTGATAAGGTAGAATCCCAGGTGGTACCGGTGCTAAAATAGATCTTTGCCACAGAGCCACTGCCCGGTGCAAGATCTCCTACAAACCAAACTGCATATACTACCAATCTGTGTTTAGAATTCTCTATGGAAGCGGCATCGCTCACAAGGGTGGCGGAGGCACTTCTTGTACCCGCAAAAACTATCGAATCGCACCTGACATCTAAAGTACTGTTTGTATCCGGGTAAACCAGAGGAATGACAAATGAACCCACGTG
>JALHSU010000173.1 GCA_022865345.1 Candidatus Zixiibacteriota bacterium | reverse complement strand
TTATAATTTTTTGAAATGGCTAACGGGTCTGCTCCTGAGTTGTTAGCTCCATCACTTAACAGGATGACTGCGGAAAGTTCTTTGTCTTTCAAGTTTTCTTTGAGCTTTTCCAGACTATTGCCGATTGCGGTAGCCTCACCGGTAAAAGGAGGGATTTGTCTGGTGAGGTCAAAAGGAACCAAACTATCTGAAAAAAGATAAGAATAGACTTCGGTTTTAGATAGAAGGTCTTTAAAACTTTTCTCTCCTAAAAGTCCCTGTAGCACTTCTTTCCTGGAAAGAGAGTTATTTTTGATATTCATGCTTTTGGAGGAATCCAGGAGCAGGGCGATTTTTGGCTTTTCCAGAGATTTTCTGGCTATTCCCAGCAAAGGCTCGGACAGGGCTAAAAAAAGACAGAATAAAGCCAGCCATCTCAAGACTAAAAGAAAAACTCTCTTCTTAATTGATAGAGGAGGTAAGGTAAAACGATAGGAAAGAAAAGCTATGATAAAGGTAGAAATGAAGATGAGGAGAAGCAGAATCAGATTGTGCGATTGAAAATCTATCCACAGTTTCAAGGGCGACTTTCCTTCTGTTTAAAGGATAAAAAAACCACTGTCTTTAAAATCTGCAGTGGCTGCTTATAGAATCTTTGAGCAAAAATCTATTTTTCCCGGGTCAGGATGAAATCCACTAATTGCGTCAGGGAATCTTTATATTCTGAAGTCTTTAATCCTGAGATAACCTCCAGGGCAGATCTGCCAAAGTCAGATGCTCTCCTGCGGCTGTACTCTACTCCTCCTTCCTTCTCCACAAAAGCTCTTATCTCGGAAAAATTTTCCGGTCTATAGCCTTCTTCAAACAGTTTCAGAACCTTCTCCCGCGTCCCATCTTCAGACCTGGCTAAAGCATGGATCAATGGAAGGGTGATCTTACCCTCCTGTAGGTCATTTCCTAACTCCTTCCCGGTTTTCTCCTTCTCTCCGATTAAATCTAAAAGGTCGTCGATTATCTGAAAAGAAGTACCGAAATCCTCGCCGTATCTCTGATAGATCTTTTGAACCTCCTCCTCCTCCCCTCTGGCAATTGCCCCGGACTGGCAGGCAACAGAGAACAGGGAGGCAGTCTTATCGGAAATTATCCTGAGATATATCTGCTCTGACAGGTTATGGTTCCCCCGTTCCTGGATCTGCAGAAGCTCTCCTATGCTGACCCTTTCAGTCGCTCTCGAAATCGCATTAAGCAGGGGAGTGATTTTCGTCTGGACCAGAATCTTAAAAGCCTTGGCTAAAAGATAATCGCCCATCAGGACCGAGACCAGGTTGCTCCAGCGATAATTTATAGAGGTTTTTCCCCTGCGGGTCGCGGACTGATCTATTACATCATCATGTAATAAAGTAGCGGTATGAATAAGCTCAACTGCTACAGCCGCATCCAGGGCTTGGTCCTTGCCTGAGTTGCCGCTTTCCCCGAAGCTTAAAAGGACTAAAGCCGGACGGAGCCTTTTACCTTTTCTCTCCAGCAGATACTGAGCCACCTGATAGATTAAAGGAGAATCAGAACAAAGGTATTCCTCTAACCTCTGTTCTACCTTATCTAAGTCTGATTTTACCGGCGAAAGAATCGAATCAAGATCCATTTTTTTCCTAAATCGGATTGTTCTGTCAGGTTCTGGACCCGACAGCAAAGGAAGGTGCCAAAATTATCTCCAATTACAATCTGAATTTCCTTCCAATCAAAATATAATACCATCCCTTTTTCAGATTGTCAAACGAAAAGTAAAACTGTCTTTTAATTTTTGGTGGAGTGGCTGGGGTGTAAACCTTCCCTACGGATCCGCTTCTCGGACAGGTTTACCAGATAAAGCTAAAGTCTCAAGACCTTGAGGTATTATACTCCAGAAACCGGCTACTTTTTTACCCCAAATTTCTTTTTCAACTTCTTAGCTACAATCTCCGGCACGAAGCGGCTTATCTCTCCTTTGTTGCGGGCGATCTCCTTTATCAAAGTGGAGCTTAGGTAAGTGTACTTCTCGCTGGGCATCAAAAATACGGTCTCTGTTCCAGGGGCTAATTTGCGGTTCATTAGCGCCATCTGAAATTCATACTCGAAATCGGACACTGCCCTCAAACCCCGGATTATTGCCACCGCACTGGTTTTGGAGACGAGATCAGCCAGAAGCCCGGAAAAAAGCTTCGCCTTAACCCTTTTTAGACCCCGGATGCTTTCCTGTACCATTTTCAGCCTGTCGCCGGCTGAAAAAAGTGTAGCCTTGTTAGGCCTGGAGGAAACAGCCACGATTATCTCGTCGAATAATTCCGCTGCTCTCTGAATTAAATCCAGGTGCCCGTTAGTGATCGGATCAAAAGTTCCGGCATAGATAGCCTTTTTCATAAAAACTCCTTCTCTTAGGAAATTTTCCTAAAAAAGGATACCAGAGTATCCCCGTATTTTCTTTCCTGTAATAATAGGAAATTTACTAATTTTTCTATTTTTTCCTTTTTATGATGCTCGAAAACTAAAACTCCGTCTGGGTTCAGAATTTCTTTCTCTGACAAAATTTCTAAGACTTTCTGACAGAACCCTTTTCCATAAGGAGGATCAGCCAGGATGAGATCGAACTTTCCTTCAGTTTCACATTTAAGAAATCTGAGAACGTTTTTTTTTATGAGCCTGCCTTTCACCCTGAATCCAAGCTTCTCCAGATTTTTCCGGATAAGGCCCAGACTGGAAAAAGAATTATCCACGAAAACCACCTCTTGTGCTCCCCTGGATAGAGCCTCAATTCCTAAAGCACCGCTTCCTGCAAAAAGGTCTAAGACCTTTTTGTCTTCCACTGATGAGAGGATATTAAAAATAGCCCCTTTGACTTTATCCGAAGTAGGCCTGATCTTCCTTTTTTTCAAGGAGAAAAGCCTGGTCCCTTTTTTCTCACCCGAGATGATCCTCAAGTCCCTTCCTCATACCTTATTCTATGGTTACCAGATTTTTTAACTTCTCAAAAGTCTTCTGCCCAATGCCTTTTATTTTCTTAAGCTCCTCGATTGAAGAGAAATTGCCCTTACTTTCCCTATAAGTCAAAATCCTTTTGCCCAATTCCTCCCCTATTCCAGGTAACGAGTCAAGCTCTTGCAGGGTAGCAGTATTGAGGTTGATCTTCTTATCAGTGATTTTTAAACTTATATTTTCAGGGACATTTGAGCTTTTTGCTGGTTCTAAAACCTTTTTCTCTGTCTTTCGATTTTCTTTAAGTAAAAGCTCCGGGGCAAAATCCGGATGATATTTTTTATAAAGAGTAACTCCACTGCCAATTAAAAGAATTACTATTAGAAAGATTATGGCTTTTGCTTCCTGGGGCGTGAAACTGAAAAAATCGATTCTCTTTTCAGTCATATAAGACTTTAAGGAGTACTTTCCCCACCTTTTCCAGGCTTTCCGGACTGCACTTGTCAGGAGTATCCCCTAAGGTATGCCAGTAGGGATAATCGAAGTCGATAATGTCAATGCAGGGAATGCCGGCTTTAATCAGGGAAATATGATCATCTACTAAGTTGTATTTTACTTCCGGTTTGAAATTCGAAATCGAGAGTTTCTCAGCTTTTGTCCAGACCAGGTCAACCACTTCTTTGGCATACTGGTTGGAATAACCTTCTTTGTAAATCTGCAAATTTTTATCCCCAACCATATCCAGCAAAATCCCAAAAATAGCCTTATACCCTCCTAAATTCCGCGAGAAATAATTCGAACCCACGCACCACCTTTCCGGGTGGTCATCTGAGCCCAGATCCTCAGCATCAAAAAAGACCAGGTCAACTCCATATCTGGGCTTTTTCTTAGACAGTATAGGGGCTAATTCCATAAGGACTGCAACTCCAGAGGCACCGTCATTTGCTCCTAAGAT
>JALHSU010000172.1 GCA_022865345.1 Candidatus Zixiibacteriota bacterium | reverse complement strand
TGAAATTTTTTGTCAGGAATTGAGATGTTTATATTCCTCTCCAAAAATCTGAGTTTCAGCTTCACCTTTTCGTCCAGAGATTTTATCTCTATAGCTTTGGGAATTTTGGTCTGGTTGAATTTCTCAAAATTCTTATATGCTATTACGAATCCATTGTCTTCATCTGTTTTAATACCGGTAGAAGAGATTGGTTTCCAGATACTCTTAATCAGGAAAGCTCCTTCTTTATTTACCCAAAAGCTTCTTTTCCAGGTCTCGATACTGTCCTCGTAAACGTAGTTCTCTTTATCCATACCTGTGAAATGAGCTTTCTCTTTATTTATCTTCGTTTCTGATATAAGGAGTTTCAAAAGACAGAAAAGGTCAAATTCAGTTTGAGAGTTAGCCCCCTTTGTGCAATTTATACTCTTGCCTTTATAATACTGCTTGCTCCTCGGGAAAAAAAGCAAAAGGCTGTCAGCACTGATCGAACCGGAGACAAAGTCTGGACCCAAAAGGGCTTTAACTGCAAAGGCAAAATTATCCGGTTTTCTGAAAAAAAGCTCCAGATCCCCGGAGAAACTTTCCTGTGAAGATTTGAAGTTGAAACTTATTAGAGAAGCTGAGGAGTTAATCAGTTCCTGGTTTGAAATCGTCCTTTCTAAGACTCTTTCCGGAGTAAGTTCTTCTGGAGGAGGTTTCAGGCGGGCTGCGGGATAACAACCAAGAAGAAGAAGAGGTATATAAAAAACAAGTCTTGTTAATCTTATTTTTGTCGTTCTGAGGGAGCGAATTGACCGAAGAATCTGTCCAACTTCAAATAGATTCTTCGTCCGGCTTTTGGCGGGATGACTGAAGAATCTATAGATTCTTCGTCCCCGCAGGGGACTCAGAATGACATCAAGGGAAGAAAAGCGCTCAGGCATTAGATGAACCGGATGAATTCCGGACCTGCGAAGAGTGTTCCGAAAAAAAAGATGAATGGCTTGAAAATAGCCCAGAGGATACCCAGGTTAAGAAAATAGTCCAGGACGATTACTCCTAAGAGGACGTAAAATGAATACCTCTGAATCTGGTGCAACTGGCCTTGGTACCGCAGAGGTAGAATCCCGCTTAGAATATGGGATCCATCCAGGGGGTTTACCGGAATGAGATTGAATACTGCCAGAACCAGATTTAACTGTATCCCCTTAATTAACATTATCAGAAAAAGCTGGTGAGTAGAAACTTCAGAGCCGAACGGGTTAGAGCTGATCAGCAGCCTGAAGATGATTCCGAAAACCAAAGCTAAAATCATATTAGAGCCGGGGCCGGCTAAGGAGACCCAGAGCTCGTCTTTCTGCGGGTTTTTAAAATTGAAAGGGTTAACCGGTACCGGCTTTGCCCAGCCAAAACCGTAAAAATAAAGAAGCAGCAACCCGATTATGTCGATATGTGCAAGCGGGTTTAAAGTCAGCCTGCCGGCATATTTAGCAGTCGGGTCTCCTTTGCGGTTAGCCATCCAGGCATGAGAAAACTCATGAAAGGTAATTGCAAAAAGCAAAGGTGGAGTTATTATCAGATAATATACAAATTGGTTCATAAGTTGTGGCTGTCCATCTGCTGTCAGGTGGTAACACCTGACAGCACTCCAGCACGCCCTCTCTTCGTTTTATCTGCCAGTCATTGCGAGGAGTTCTTCTGGACGACGAAACCCCGCTAAAAGCGGGACTTCGCCCCCTACGGGGACTCGCAGTGACTTCATACTCCTCGGTAGAACAGGCATTCCTGCCTGTTCCTCATGGTCAGACAAGAATGTCTGACCTACCACGGTTTTATTTTCTCGAAACAAATCTATTATCTCTTAAGTAAAACCTCCATTTTTTCTCTTTACCCTCATCAATACCAATCCGGTTAGTGGAAATTATCTTGCCTGTCTTTTCACCTCTGTCCTCAACATAAATAGTCTGGCCGGTAAGGTCTGCACCGTATAAGGTTTTATTAATTCCCATAGCCTGGCAAAGTTTTCCCGGCCCGCTGGTTAGGTCTTCAGGTTTTTCTTTTTTCCTTCTGCGCTTCATTATCACGATTCCTTCCTTCGGCTCCAATGCTCTAATCAGGACCGCAGCTGGAACCCCTTTTCTTTCGGTTATGACATTCAGACAGTAATACATACCGTAAGTAAAATAAACGTAAGCATGTCCCGGTTCACCGAACATAATCCTGTTTCTGGGAGTCATCCCTCCATAAGCATGCGAAGCCGGATCATAAGGCCCACGATAGGCCTCAGTCTCAACGATTTTCCCGGAAAGTTTTTTGCCGTTTATGTTTACCACCAGATATTTGCCTAATAGTTCTTTTGCTACCTTTAGAGTTGGTCGATTATAAAACTCTCTCCTCAGTTTCATCCGCATAAATTTTCATCTGAGAGGACAAAATATTCAGCAAACCGCAGCACCTAAAGCCATAGACAGAAGTTTGATCTCCGCAGAGTCTGAGCGGGAGAGCAGGACTATCGGAGCTCCTCCACCTACCACTATGCCTCCCACTTTGGCTCCAGCTAAGTAGATCAACCCTTTGACCAGGATGTTGCAGGAGGAGATATTCGGGCACAGAAAGATGTCAGCCTCACCTGAAACCGGAGAGATTATCCCTTTGGTCCGGGCAGAGTTTGAGTCTATAGCCACATCGAAAGCCACGGGTCCATCCACAATAACGTCCTTTATTTCACCTCTTTCAGCCATCTTGGAGATTATGGAGGCATCGATAGTCTCCGGCATATCCGGATTCACTAACTCCACTGCTGCCAGGCAGGCGGCTTTTGGCATCTCTATCTCCAATTTCTTAGCCGTCTGAACTGCATTTTTCAAAATCTCGATTTTCTTCATGATATCCGGAGCGATGTTTATTCCCCCATCAGTCAAAAGCATAAGCTTCTGGTATCTTTCCACCTCTACCACTGCCACGTGACTGAAAAGCTTCCCGCCTTTCAAACCCTTCTCCTTGTCCAGAACTGCCCGCAAGAGAGTAGGGGTATCGACTTTTCCTTTCATCAGCATATCTGCTTTCTTCTGTTTGACCAGCTCCACGGCTAAAGAAGCGCACCTTTGAGGCTCTTTTTCTCCCAGAATCTCAATACTTTTAAAATCAAAATTTAGCTTTCCGCATAGAGTCTCAATTTTAGCCGGATCTCCTATCAGGATAGGTGAGATGATCTTCTCCTCAGTAGCGATCTTGGCAGCCTCGATTATCTCCTCGCTCTCAGCCCCGGCAATGGCCAGAATCTTTTTCTCTTTGTTTTTGATGGAACCCAGAAGCTCTTTAAAACTTCTTATCATCTCTTACCTCAAAGAAAATCTATCCAACGTTTTCTCATTACTTCACAATGGTAAGCCAGCCGTATTTATCCTCTATCTCACCTGAAACAATCTGGAAGAATCTCTCCTGCAATTTTGCAGTTATCGGACCGCGTTTACCCGTGCCGATGACTATTTTATCGATTGAGCTTATCGGCGTTATCTCCGCCGCGCTGCCGGTGAAGAAGACTTCGTCTGCGATATAGAGCGCCTCACGCGGGATGTTCTCCTCGATAAGTTTTAACCCTAACTCCTGGGCTAAACAGATCACCGAGTTGCGAATGATTCCGGGAAGTATGGAGGCGCCAAAAGGCGGGGTTATCAGGGCACCATCTCTGACTATGAAGATATTCTCTCCGCTCCCCTCGCTGACATGACCGAAAACGTCCAGGGCAATGCCCTCGACATATCCGTGTTCTTTGGCTTCCAATTTTATCAACTGGGAGTTCATATAATTGGCACCGCTCTTAGCCATCGCCGGAAAAGTATTGGGTGCCATCCGGTTCCAGGAGGATACGCATACCGGTACGCCATTTTCCAGGGAATCAATGCCCAGATATTTACCCCATCTCATCACCGCAATAGCCACGTCGATAGGACAGCCGGTCGGGTCAACCCCTAATTGTTCGTAACCTCGATAGACTACCGGACGGATGTAACATTCATCCATTTTATTGATCTTTATCAGATCGATGATTGCCTGGTTGATTTCCTCCTTGGTGTAAGGAATCTTCATCCGGTAGATCTTGGCAGAATTGAAAAGCCTGTCCGTGTGCTCTTTTAACCTGAAAATAGCCGGTCCCTTTTTGGATTTATAACATCTTGCCCCCTCGAAAACGCTGGAGCCGTAGTGCACCACATGGGAGAGTACATGAATTTTAGCATCATCCCAGTTCACCATTTTTCCGTTCATCCAGATCTTTTCTGCTTTTTCAAACGGCATAATACCTCCTTCGGATTAGGTTATAGGTCGTAAATTGTAGGATCTGACTTCATCCAAATATTCCAAAGTTCGAGTATGACTTTTGTATTCCATTTCCCTGTCTACTGTATGCTGTCTACTGTCTACTACTTGCTACTCCCAACGCAATCGACATGAACTTGGTCTCATGAGAATCCGCTCTCGACGTCAAAACCACTGGTGCTTTTGTGCCCAGGACTATAGCCGCACATTTGGCTTTGGCAAATTCAATCAAGGTTTTGTAAATCACATTACCGGTTTCAATATCAGGACAAAGAAGTATATCTGCCTTTCCCGCAATTGGGCTTTTCACCCCTTTTATCTTAGCAGATTTCTCCGAAACGGCATTGTCCAAACCAAATGGACCATCTACCATTCCGCCTTTAATCTGACCTCTTTTTGCCATCATCGAAAGACAGGCCGCATCCACAGTTGCCGGCATCTTTTCCGGGTTGACTTTTTCCGTCGCCGCTATACAGGCCACATTCGGATTTTCAATACCCAGGCATAAAGCTAAATCCACTGCATTTTGAATGATCTGGGCTTTTTCCGAAAGAGTCGGGGCGATATTTATAGCCGCATCAGTCAAAAGCAGAAGCCTGGGAAAATCCGGTATCTCAAAAACAGCCACGTGTGTCAGAAGCTTCCCGGTAGACAATCCCTTTTCCCGGTCCAAAATCCCTTTCATAAAAATACCGGTATCCAAAAACCCTTTCATCATCACATCTGCTTTTCCCTGATTGATCAGTTGAGTGCAGATAAGTGTAGCCTGTAACGGATCGTTTTCCTCGATCAGTTCATATTCAGACAGGTCAATTCTGTTCTTTTCAGCCAACGCCTTTATCTTTTCTTTAGACCCAACCAAAATCCCTTGAACGATCTTTTCTCTGCGAGCCTGATCCAGAGCCAAGAAGACCTCCTCATCCTCTGCCTTAGCCACAGCAATTCGTTTGGGTCCAATCGACCGGGCTAAAGTGAGTATTTCTTTAAGCTCTTTCATAAAATTTACTTTGACAAAAAAAGACGGTATAATATATTGAGTGAGTAAAGATTTATCAACAGAAAAAGGAGAAAATTCACGTCTGATTAAACCGATTAAAGCGAAATTCAGAGCAGATTTATCAGCTTAATCAAACTAATCAGCTGTGAGGTATTATCTTCTGATTGTTTGAAAACCTTATCTGGTATCAGGAGGTAACTCTTGACACCACATCAGCTGAGAAAAGCCACAGCCGATTGAACAGATTAAACAGAGATTCAATGAACTCCAAGTGCTGTCAGATGTCATCACCTGACAGTTGTAGAGGCACATTGCAATGCATATCTGCTCTTCCACAATAGCGAAAAGAAGGACAACCACAGGGGGTTGCCCCTACGAGCTATTAAGCGAGGCTAAAAGCCTCACACTACGAAAAAAACAATGGAGGGCTAAAGCCCTCCGCTACAAAAAAAGTCAGACCCTGGAACGGGTCCGTAGGACAGGAATGTCTGACCTACCATGGAAACCTCTCCCTGCCCTCTCCTAAGAAAGGAGAGGGGGAAAAGTAAAATTCCTCTTGCCAAAAAATATTTTTATGATATACTTATAGAGGAGAAGTCTCTCAAGTATTAGAGACTTTTTCCGTCAGGTCAGGGGACCTGACGGGCACGTTTGGAATATGAATACCTTAATCGGAAGGAGGTTTTTATGAGCCTCTGTCCTTTTTGTGGAGAAGAGATAGCTGAAGGGAAGACTTTTTGTCTGCGCTGCGGCTATTCCAATGTGCTGGCTCTTCCCTATTTTCCGGCTAAGATCAATTTTTCAAATTTATTATTTGCCCTTCTGGGATTAATCGCCGGAATAGGCTCCTGCATCTTCTCGTTAATTCCGTCTTTAAATTATGTTGGATTTCTTCTGGTCTTGACTGCTCTCGGCTTTTCAGGGATTACCCTGGAAAGACTAACCAGGAAAATGGACACTGTTCCTCTAAAAATCCTTGCGGTGGCTGCTCTCATCTTGGCCGCATTTGGCTATCTTCTGTTTATTTTTTACAATTCCAGAATGCCGGGCAGCGGGAGCCACGCATAAGACAGTTTGTTCGTTTGTCTGTTTGTTCGTTTGTGCTCTGGCTTAACTCAATCCTCATGCCTCTGAAGATGCTGTGAAACCCATTAGTAAAAAAGTGTTCTCACTGACTTTAGTCAGGTCTTTGTTTACGCCACTAAAGTGGCTATGAACAATCGTAGCGTCGGGCTTTATGCCCGACGTAAAAAACGACAAAAAAAGTTCCCTCTCCTTTTTAAGGAGAGGGATAGGGTGAGGTTTTTAGATGTAGCTGAAACCTTCAGGTCTCCAAAAAAACGGGCGACCATCCTGTTAAACGTGGATTTCGCTACGCTCAACAGGGAGTCGCCCCTACTTTTTTTAATACTCCTTTTCTTTTTCCTCCCCGGTTAATACCCTTAAAGCACCCAAAGTTAAAGCCTCAAGTTCGTCCTCGCCCGGAAAGACCAGGACTTTGAAAAGAAATCTGACCCTTTCTTTGATCATATTTATCAGCCTCTCCGACCGGGCTATCCCCCCGGTAAGTATAATTGCATCCACTCTTCCAGATAGAGTCGTTGACATCGCTCCGATCTCTTTGGCAATCTGGTAGACCATCGCCTCATAAATCAGTTTAGCTTTCTGGTCTCCGAAATCTATCTTTTTCTCAATCTCCTCAACGTTATCCGTTCCTAAATAAGCCAGAAGCCCGCCTTTTTTAGTAACCTTGTCATACATCTCAGAGTATGTATACTTTCCTGAAAGACATAGTTTGGCTAACCCTGTAGCTGGAAGACTTCCCGTCCGCTGGGGAGCTAAAGGACCGCCATCATTAGCATTGCTTACGTCAATCATCTGCCCTTTTAAATGGGAAGTTACGCTTATCCCGGAGCCAAGATGGACAATAACCAGATTAAGCTCTTCATATTTTCTTCGTAATTCGGAAGCCGCCTTTCTTGCCACCATCTTGATATTCAGAGCGTGTGATAAACTTATCCTTTCCAACTCCGGCATACCAGAGATGCGGGCAACGGGAATCAGCTCATCCACTGAGACCGGGTCCACGATGAAAGCAGGTATCTCAGTCCCTTTGGTCAACTCGTAGGCAATCAAAGCTCCAAGGTTAGAAACATGATCCGCCTGAACGTTGCCTGACCGGATATCTGAAACCATTTTTTGGTTTACCCTGTAAGTTCCGCTGGACAGCGGTTTGAAAGGACCACCCCTGCCAACAACTGCAGCCAGGTCCGTAATTTTGAAGCCATGTCTCTTTAAGAAGTCCTCAACCAGATTTTTTCTGTAACCCAACTGATCTAAAGTTTTAGGAAATGCCTTGAGTTCATCAACCGAATGTCTCAAAACCTCAATTACCAAAGGATTTTTGTCCTCAGACAGGGAGACCTTGGTAGAAGTAGCCCCGGGATTGATGCTCAGGATTTTGTAGCCCATATTTTGATTTTTGCAAGGCTGAAGCCCTGCCCTACGATCATCGTCGGGCATAAAGCCCGACGCTACAACTGATGCGCCCACATGGGCGGCTACCTTTTTTTGTGAGGGCAAGCGCGGGGGCTTGCCCCTACAATCAAATTATGGTTACGAGCAACGGTCACGTTTTTTCCTTTTTCCTTCTTCCATTTTCCTTTTTCCTTTATTCGTCATCCGTCATTCGTTATTTATTTTCTATGCATGCCTCTGCCTGAACTTCTTGACCTCGGCTATCCTGGCTTTGGCTAAGATATTGGCGGCTTTATAGGTGGGGATATCTGATTCCCCGGAGATCTCCAGAATTTTTTTCATTATGTCATATATCCCGGTGGCCTGCTTGATTGCTTTTTCACGAATGTACCCTCCCAGTTCATTCGCTACGTTGATCATCCCGCCTGAACCTATGACGAAATCCGGAGCATAGAGAATCCCTTTATGGTGCAGGATCTCGCCATATTTTTCGTCCTCTAATTGATTATTAGCTGGTCCAGCGATGATCTTCACTCTGAACTTCTCAACTGTCTTTGCATTTATAACTCCGCCTAAGGCGCAGGGAGAGAAAACATCTGCCTCTACTCCCAGAATTTCCTCAGGCGAGACAATCTCTGCCCCGAATTCTTTTCTGGCTTTTTCAGCTTTCTCTGCAATAATATCAGAGACTATCAACCTGCATCCAGCCTCTTTCAATTTCTGAGCAAGATGATACCCTACGTGCCCAACACCCTGGATCGCCACGGAAACTCCTTCTAAGGTCTTTTTATCCAGAGCCTTCTCCACGCAGGCTAAAAGTCCGCTGCACAAGCCGATAGCCGTAACCGGTCCAGGGTCTCCACTCCCGCCTATTGCCCTGGAAAGCCCCATCACGTATTTGGTTTAATAGCGGACTATCTCCATATCCTCGACTGTGGTTCCAACATCTTCAGCCGTGATATATCGACCATTCAGACCCTGCACGAACCTACCGAAAGCTCTCAAAACAAGTTCATTTTTATCTTTGAGAGGGTCACCGATTATGACCCCCTGTCCACCTCCCAGGTTAATTCCGACCGCGGCAGCCTTATAGGTCATAGCCTTGGAAAGCAGCAGAACGTCTTTCAATGCCTCATCTTCGGAACTGTAAGGAAACATCCTCACCCCGCCAATTGCTGGTCCCAGGGTGGTATCGTGGATGGCAATGATTCCGCGAAGGTGAGCTACCTTATCCGAGCAGAAGATTACTTGCTCGTGCTGGTCTTCAGCTAAGGATTGAAAGATTTCCATAAGTTTTGCCTATTCTTTCTTGTATTGTCATTCTGAGTTCCCTACGGGAACGAAGAATCCGTCTTTAGATCACACTCGTTAGATTCTTCGGTCGTCTCCTAACGGGACTCCCAGAAGTGACACGAGCCTTCCTAGTTAAAAATATAATTTTATTCCGTCGGGTCAGGGGACCCGATGGACACTAAAATCTCCTAATTTGAACCCGACATTGGTTTTTCGATTGTCATTCTGAGTCCGCAGGCCGTTAAAAGCCTTACGGCTCGTAGAGACGAAGAATCTATATTCATCCATCCTCATTTCCAGGCCTCAGGAATAAATTCCTGACACCACTTTCCACAATCGTTTTTTCGACATCAGAAACGACTTTCGAACCTACTTATAGATTCTTCAGTCGTCCGCCTTCGGCAAGACTCCTTCAGAATGACAACTATGTCTTGGTCTATATTTTTTTTCACGGTCACGAAAAACGAGCAACGGTCACGTTTCTTCTCTTATTACGCCCAGCCCGGTTTTCGTTTCTGTAAAAACGCTTCCATCCCCTCTTTTGCCTCACCTGACGCAAAACATTCGCCGAAAGCGTCGACTTCGAAAGAAGAACCCGTGGCAAAATCTGTCTCCACTCCTCTACTTATCACTCTTTTTGCCAATCTAACCGCAGTGGGTCCTTTGGAAGCTATTTTTTTCGCCATCTCCATACACACATCCATCAGGGTATCGTGAGGAACTACCTGATTGACCAGACCGATAGAAAGAGCAGTCTGGGCATCGATCAAATCCGCTGTCAAAATCAATTCCTTAGCTTTAGCCGCACCGACCATTCGAGCCAACCGCTGAGTACCAGCAAATCCCGGAATCACTCCTAAGTTTACCTCTGGCTGACCCAATTTGGCTTTATCTGAAGCGATTCTAATATCACAAGCCATCGCCAATTCGCATCCTCCACCTAAAGCAAAGCCATTGACCGCAGCAATCACCGGTTTGTCCTGAGACTCAATCAAGGAAAAGACTTTCTGACCCATCTCTGAAAAATCAATTGCCTGCTGTCTGGTCATATCCTTCATCTCAGCAATGTCTGCTCCAGCCACAAATGCTTTCCCCTCACCGGTGATAATGATTACTTTGAGCTTTTCGTCCCTGCTCCACTGGTGAGCAACGTCATTAAGCTCATGAATGGTCTCGGTATTAAGGGCATTTAACTGCTGGGGCCGGTTGATCTTGATTATGCCGATATTCTCCTTGATCTCAGTTAGAATGTTCTTATATTCCATATTTCCTCCTTTTCGCTTTCTCGTAGCGCGACCCTTTTAGGGTCGCATTGCGAGGCTGAAAGCCTCGCGCTACATTTTCCGCCTTACGTCTTTCGTCTCACATCTTTTTTCTGCTTAATCCATCCAATCTGCTGTGAATGAGTTTCTTTGCTTTTTTGTTCTCGGCCTTTAGACTATAGACTTCAGACTTTTGCCTATTTGATTAACTCCCTGAAAATAACCAGTCTCTGAATCTCTGAAGTTCCTTCCCCGATTTCGCAGAGTTTCACGTCACGCAAATATCTTTCTACTGGATACCTCCGGTAGTACCCATATTCTCCGAAAATTTGAATTGCTTCGTAAGTAACGAATCTTCCGACCTCGGAAGCGAAAAGCTTTGCCATAGCAGATTCCTTCACGTATTTCTGTCCTTTATCCTCCAGAAAAGCAGCATGATAAATCAGATGTCTGGCTGCCTCAATCTGGGTTGCCATATCCGCCAGTTTGAACTGGATAGCCTGGGACTCAATTAGAGGTTTTTCAAACTGTATAGTCTCTTTGGCATATTTCAAAGCTTTCTCAAAAGCACCCTGAGCGATGCCTAAAGCCATTGCTCCGATACTTATCCTTCCGCCATCTAAGGTGACTAAAAATTGCTTGAACCCCTCGCCTTCTTTGCCCAGAAGGTTTTCTTTCGGAACGCTCAGGTCCTCAAAATGCAAGGCAGCGGTATCTGACCCTCTTATACCCATTTTGTTTTCTTTTTTGCCAACCGTGAACCCCTTCATCCCTTTTTCCAGGATGAAGGAGCTAATCCCCTTGGTCCCTTTGGTTTTGTCTGTTACTGCGGTGATGACAAATGTCTCGGCAACTGAGGCATTGGTGATGAAGCATTTTGAGCCGTTTATTAGGTAACTGTCTCCTTTCAACACTGCGGTGGTTTTTGTCCCCCCGGCATCTGAGCCTGCATCCGGCTCAGTTAAACCAAAAGCGCCTAATTTCTCACCCTTAGCTAAAGGAGGTATATATTTTTTCTTTTGCTCCTCACTTCCAAAAAGGTAAAGAGGACAGATAGCCAGTGAATTGTGAGCCGCAACTGTGATGCCGGTAGATGCACACACCCTTGAAAGCTCCTCCACGGCAATTGCATATTTTAAGGTATCAATGCCTGTTCCCGAATATTCCGGAGGAACCACCATTCCTAAAAGCCCCAGTTGGGCGACCTTTTTTATGTTCTCATGAGGGAATTGTGCCTTCTCATCTGCTTCCTGAGCTTTTGGCTCGATCTCCTTTTCAGCAAAATCCCTGATCTCTTTCTTGAAATCTTCGTACTTTTTGTCTAGATACATTCTGCGCTCTATTTTAAAAGGTCCCTGGAGATAACCATCCTCTGTGCCTCAGAGGTTCCTTCGTAGATCTCAGTCACCCTGGCATCCCGGAAGTATCTCTCCACCGCATATTCCTTCATATAACCGTATCCGCCGTGAATCTGCACTGCCTCGTTTACCACGAAATTAGCCGTCTCTGAGGCAAATAGCTTTGCCATCGAGGCTTCTTTTATACATCTGATATTATTTTGCTTGAGCCAGGCCGCATGATGCACTAAAAGGCGAGCAGCTTCAATCTGGGTAGCCATGCTGGCTAATTTGAACTGGATAGCCTGAAAATTACAGATCGGCTGACCGAACTGGACCCTCTCCTTTGAGTATTTCAAAGCTTCATCCAGAGCGGATTGAGCTATTCCCACAGCTTGAGCGCCCACCCCTATTCTTCCAGAGTCAAGCAACTCTAAGGCTATCCGGAAACCTTTGTTTTCTTCTTCAATGAGGTTTTCCTTGGGTACGAGACAATCTTCAAAAGAGATTTCCCTGGTATCAGAACCCCTGATCCCCATCTTTTTCTCTTTTGTCCCAACCTTAAACCCTTTTAATCCTTTCTCCACTAAAATGCAGGAGATTCCTTTGGATTTTGCCTCCGGATTGGTCGAAACAAAAAGGACAAAAAGGTCCGCTATCCCGGCATTGGTTACGAAGGTTTTGGTCCCATTGACTAAATAGTTGTTCCCCTTCAAAACTGCATTGGTCTTAATGCTTCCAGCATCTGTTCCAGCCTGAGGCTCAGTCAAAGAATAAGCTCCGATTAATTCCCCTTTAGTTAATCTGGTCAGATATTTTTTCCTCTGCTCTTCTGTTCCATATTTGAAAATAGCATCGCAGACTAAAGAGTTGTGAACGGAGAGGGAGATCTCTAAGGCGGCACAGGCTTTGGCAAACTCCTCCATCACCAGAATGTAGCTGATGAAATCCAGGCCAGAACCGCCATACTCCTCCGGCATCAGCATCCCCATATACCCTAATTCAGCCAACTCCTTATACAGATCTCTGGGGATCTCTTCTTTCTCGTCGAACTCCTGAGCTTTAGGGGCTAACCTCTCTGAAGCGAATTCCCTGGCAGCCTCCTTTATCATCTTTTGATCTTCGGTAAGCTCGAAATCCATAAGTTTCTCTCCTAGTTTAATAACCGGGTTGATACGCGTAGGGGCGGAGTTTAGCTCCGCCCTATGGGATGGGTGGAGACAAGCTCCACCCCTACGCGACATCTCTAATAGTTAATAACCTCCAAAATGAAATCTGATTTAAAGGGTTGTATCATCTTCTATAAACTTTACAGGGGCATTGATTGGCGGGCAAGGTGCCCGCCCTACGAGATATGAAAAAGTCAACTTTCGTAGGCGGGGCTACCAGTCCCGCTATTTTGAATCCCTCAGATATTTTTTTACTCCGCTTTTTTGAAAATCATCGCGGTGACGGTTTTGTCATTTCCGCCCATGCTGATCATCATAGCATAAGGCCTGTTCGAGTTGATTTTTACCTGGTAACCGTTGGCTTTTCCGGTCAACTCGTGAATGCAATCTACTGCCTGTCTCACGCCGGTTCCGCCAACGTAATGGCCAAAACCGATCAGACCTCCACCTGGATTCGTGGGAATCTCTCCATCAATTCTGGTCTTGCCTGATTCCACCAAAGCTGCTCCCTCTCCATATTTGGCAAAACCAGCTGCCTCTAAGGCTAAAATGCCGGTTATGGTGAAGCAGTCGTGCACTTCGAGCAGGCCTATATCTTTAGGACCCAGCCCGGTCATCTGATAGGCTTTCTCTGCCGCTTTTTGAGTGGTAAGAAGTCTGGTCGGGTCTTCAGGCTGTTTGGTCAGATTAGCTTCACATTGACCATAACCCACGACCTCGATGGCATCCTTTTTATCTATCCCCAGTTTCTTAAGCCCTTCCTCTGAAGCAAATATAAGAGCGGAAGCACCATCTGAGACTTTTGAACAGTCATAGATGTTGAGATTCTCTACAAAAGTTTTAGGATTAGGAGGAGTCATGCCTGCACCGAACAAATCTTCAATTGAATTCTGATACTCCTGAGCCTTTGGGTTTTTCCGGGCATTCTTTATCATCTGCTCATACCATAAAGCCATTCCCCTCCGGGTAGGCTCGTATCCGAATTTCTGATAATAAACCCCAGCCCTATCTGAGAATTTAGCCGGGAAAAAGTAGGCATGTCCCTCTTTGCGCTCAGAAGCATAATGCCCCGCTCCGGCTAAAATATCTGCTCCGTAAATTGCTTTAACTGTATTCTGAACCTCGACTCCGAGAGTCAACACCGTATCAGCAAGATCAGATAAGATCGTTTTCATCGAAGTAACTAAAGCTAAACCACCGGAGCCGCAGGCGCCTTCAACTCTGGTAGACGGTTTGTATTCCAGAGCCGGGTCTATTTCCGGAATAAAACCTGCCAAATTCCCCTGCTTGCAGAACCTGGCAGCCATAAAATTGGAGATAACCCCCTCATCGATATTTTTCGGGTCGGAAATCTGGGCAATTGACCCGCGTCCCGCTTCAGTTATGTACTGTTCTATTCCTGGTCTGGCTTTTTTTGGATTGAACTCCTTTCTTCCTGAGCCAAAGGATAGGGTGTTATATCCCGCAGTTAAATAGACTTTTTTTCTGAATTTCGTCATTTTAAACCTCCTTAAATGTAGTCGTTAATTGGACCATATAAGTGATAAAACCCATTCAATAATACGTTATTCACATCCTCAGCCGTTTTAGCTACACCGATCTTCACCAGCTGTTCGCCGATCTCTTTGGAGTTTTTCAGGTAGGCTGAAGCTAACTTTGCTCCCAGGGTATTAGAGGATTTCAGACTCTGGAAGAAAGTCTTGAGTTTATCACTCTTCTTTGGGTCAGCAACCAGGTTTCTCCAGGCATAAAAGCCTGCCGGATACTCGCCTAACTTTTTATCCAGTTCTCCGCTCCATCCCTGCGGATCGAAAAGCTTATACTCACCTTTATCGATGTCGTAGACTCCGACTGGCCTGTTCCTGTCATATTTGAGAAAACCGTCTTTCTGTGAACCATCGCTTCTCTGTCCACCCAGGACTTTTTTATCATACATCTTTTTCAAAAGGTCATCTTTCAAATCCTCACCCGGTATATAACCGCCAACAGTCTCAGATATTGACTGGAAAACATCCACTCCCACGTAATCGATCAACTGGAAAATCCCCATAGGCCTGACCAGCAGGTCCTGGCTGATTTTGTTGATTATATAAAGTCCGCCAGGCAGGGAATAATCTTTAGCCAGCTTCTTGGCTTCTCTTAGACCGTACAGACCGTCTCTCAGGAAATGCCCATTTCCTACAAACCCGGCTATGTCATTTGAGGGCACGATCTTCTTGCTCAATCTTTTCGCCAGCTCCAGGGAGAAATCTCTTAATTCCTGAACAGTATTATCAGCAGAGATCAACTCTGCCAGTTTCTGCACCGTGGGAGGATTATAAAAATGAAACCCGATTATCCTCCCGTTGAGATTGGCTTCTTTATTTAAAATATTTATGGGGATAGATGAGGTGTTGGTAAGATAAAGTGTATCCTTGCCGCAGAGGTTATCGATCTTCTTAAGAAGATCGACCTTCAAATCTTTTTTCTCTAAAATCGCCTCGAAGATCACTCTGGAGTCTTTCACTATACTTAAATCCGTTCCGGTCCGGATAAAAGAGAGCGCATCCTCCACGTACTGGTTAATGCAATCCTGATTCTCCACTAAATCCTGTCTATCTTTGTACATTTCTCTGAGCATCACGCAGGCTTTCTCCCCCGCCTTCACCAACTGAGCTCTAAGATATTGCTGTAAACCCGCCAGGTGATCCAGGTTAATATCGATCAAATATAAACGATAATTTTTATCTTTATTTTCCGGTTTATTTTTTAATCTTGCCATCTCCTGAGCTAAAAGCAGAGATATCCCGCTCCCCATCTTCCCAGCCGCCCCGATTATGGCCACATTTTGCAGTCTCTCATCAAAAGTCATACAATTAACCTCCGGTTATTGGATTTTTATTCACCGCACCATTGCTCTCCGTGGATGTTATCATCCACGAGAAATCTCAGATTCTCCTTTTGGATGATAACATCCAAAAGGAGAGACAGATTTTCTTAAGAAAGTCATTTTTTATCACCACTCTATATATAATCTTTTCCGGACTCATATTCAAGGATTTTCTTTCTTACTTTGCGATTTTTTTCACAAGGTTGTCGTAGCGCGACCCTTTCAGGGTCGCATTGCGAGGCTGAAAGCCTCGCGCTACGAAAAAATCACTAAATCTGTCTTCTTCACGGATGCTAATAACGTTTCTTATCCCTTTAACTCTTGAACCCTTAATCCCTTAAACCTTTTATTAT
>JALHSU010000171.1 GCA_022865345.1 Candidatus Zixiibacteriota bacterium | reverse complement strand
TTGCTAAGAACAAAAAATGGAAGGCTGAAGTCTTCGCCAGGATCCTGCGGATAAGACCTTGTCCGAATTTGGATCCATAGGAACGGCCTTCCGCAACTAAAAGAATTAAAAAAACGTCCGGGATAAACCCGGACGCTACGAAATTCCCTTTTCAGACAAAAAATCATTCAAAGACAAAAATATGAACCGGTTTTTTAGCCAGCTAACTTTTTCTTATCCTCAGGAGTTGGCTCCTCCTTCTTCACCTCATTCTCCAGCTCCCGCATCCCCTTTTTAAACTCGCTCACGCTCTTGCCTAATCCTTTGGCAATTTCCGGTATTTTCTTTGCACCGAATAAGAGCAATAGGACTAAAAGGATTAAGAGAAGTTCCTGGGCTCCAATTCCACCAAGCATTTTTTTCCTCCTTAATATTCTTTAATCCGGTTTTAAGTCAGATCAAAGCCGGGTTATTAATCTTTCAAATAATATACGCTTAATTTATTCCAAACACAACTAAAAAAGAGTATAACCAGGTTCGATAAATCGAACCCCTGCAGCCGTCATCGTAGTTGCTTGATTTATCAAGCATTTTAAGAAATGTAGCGGAGGTCTTCAGACCTCCAGGGGATGGGGAAGCGACAAAGATGGAAGGCTAAAGTCTTCGCCAGGATCCTGTGGACAAGACCTTGTCCGAATTTGGATCCATAGGAACGGCCTTCCTCTACATTTTACTTTCAGGTTTCTCGTCGGGCGTGAAGCCCGACGCTACGTGTCCAAAAAAATCAATTAAAAACTGCCGGCGAAAATCGCCAGAAGACCCAGAAGCATCTCGAATTTCAAAAGCCGGCTTAAAGAGCCTAAATTTTCCCTTGAGGGATTATTCCAAAGGGAGAGGATGATATAAAAAAGCACAAAATCCACCATCAAAACCAGAATGAGGTAATAAATAGAAAATATTTTCAGCTTATAGGGGAAAATAGTCAGGATTATTAAAACCAGGAAAATTGCAGAGGCTAAGAATTGAGAATTTCTCATTCCATAAGCAATCGGAAAAGTCTCAGACCTTAATGCTTGGTCTCCTTCTACATCTTCCATATCCTTAATCAATTCCCTGCCCAGGTGAAAAAGAAATGCCAGGATTGCCGGGATTAGCGAGATCTCAGGATTTTTGGAGAAAACCCCGCCATATATGAAAGCCAAAGCCGAGATAATACTTACTGTCACGTTCCCGATAAGAAACTCACGCTTAAATCTAGCGCTGTAAAGGAAAAGGAAAATTATCGCGACTAAAGCTATGCCTATGGAAACGGGCTTCAGGAAAAAGCTCAGAATAAAGCCCATTAGAAAAAGGGAGATCGAAAAGATAAGTGCTTTCTTTGGGGACAAATCGCCTCCGGGCAAAATACGCAGTGGGCGGTTGATTTTATCTATTTCCAGATCGAAATAGTCATTTAAAACGTACCCGCCTGCGGAGATGAGTGCAGCAGAAAGGGCAGATAAGAGCAGCTTCCCCCAGGAGGATACTCCGCCTATGAACCCTCCCATTAGCACTGAGATAAAAGTAATCAGGTTATTTTGAAAACGGGTCAGTTTGAAATACGGCTTAAATCTCATCTTTTAAAACCGGTTGGAAATCCCGAAGTGGATTTTCCCCTGTGAGAAACTGTCCTTTTCTCCAAGTGCGTAATCGACTTCGTAGGCTCCCAACTTTGTATCGACTTTCAGTCCTAAACCGAATCCAGACCTGCTGCCTGAGAGCTTGGTCACGGAACCGGTAGCAGGGTTTTCGACTATGCGGCTGAAGTAACCGAAATCCCAGAAAAGATAAGCCCTTGATTCCGGACTCAATATCAGCCTGTATTCTAAGTTTGACCAGAAAAGCTTATCCCCGGAAAACTCTTGTTCCCTGTAACCCCGAAGCGAATTTAAGCCTCCCAAAGAGAACTGATCCGAGATCGGAATTTTTTTCTCGGAGCTTTGGATATCCCGCAGATGCAGACCCAATGCCACTACCTGCTCTTTGTAAACCGGAAGAAAACTATCTAAATCCAGCAAAATCCTTGCCTCATTGGATGACCCTCGATCCGGATTCAAATCCTGTGTGAAATAGTAATTTTTCCTGCCGTAGATTATCTCAGCCTGGTCATAAATTCCTTTTCTTGGGTTATTGGGAGCATCCAATAAATCCAGGCTGAATTTCATCCCGAATTTGTATTTCCGGCTGGATGGTAAAATGCTCTTCAGCCTCTCATCTGCTGTCACCTTCTCCCATCCAGTGGAAAATCCAAGCAGGATTTTCTCTGAAGCAGAATAATTGAAGCGCGTGTTTAAGTCTAACTTAAGATAGCTGGAATCATAGTCTATCTGTCTCAAATCCAACTGTACGGATAACGGCAGGTTCAAAAGGTACGGCTCCCTGAAGGAAAAGAAAAGGTCAAAAGAATAAGGATCCTTCTTGGTCCAGCTTATCTCCCCTTTTCTCCCTGTGCCGAAGATATTGTCGAAAACGAAATTTAACGCCCCGCTGAAATATCCAGTGCCGCTCTGGGCTCTGGGAACATATCCTAAAACGCCCAGGAAACTGTTTTGTCTTTTTTCCTCCAGCTCTATTTTCAAAGCTGACCAGGATGGATCAGGCTCTGGCACAAGCTGGGCGCTTTTAACCGTTTTTATAAAGGATGCCCGCCTGAGAGCTGATAAGCCGGATTCAAGCTTCCTCTGAGAAAAATAAGCCGAACTGTCTATATCTAATATCCTTTTCAGGATTTTTTCTTTAGTCGCTTTATTCCCGTCAAACTCAATCTGCCCGATCCTTACCCTTGGTCCTTCTGTTATCCTCAGCTTGAAGGATAGCCAGTTAGTGGAGTCAGGTAAACTTAGACTGTGATTGAAATCTTCCAGATCTATCTGGCAGAATGGAAAACCGCTCTCCTCATATAAGTTCAAAATCGCATCAGTGCTTTTTTCCAGAAGCTCGTCTGAATAATAACTGTTCGGCTTTAGCCTCATGCAGGTGTAAACAGCTTTCGCATCAAAGTACTGATTCCCGCTAATTTTAATATCTTTTATCTTTTGTTTCAATTCAGTGGAATTCACCTGATTGAAAGCCAGCAGCAAACACCCGAGCAGGGTAATAAAAACGAAATGTATTTTCATTTTAGAAATAGGCTTTGACTTCAAATTTTCCATAATGTTTTGTGCCTCTTATCGGCTCTTTTAAACCCGAATAGTTGAGCGTGGCTGAAAGGGCCTGGCTCAGTCTGTAATCGAAAATTAAAGCCCAGACAAAATTGTCCCCCGGCTTTCTGCCCTCTGCCATCTCCCAGGGTAATACCTTATCGACAGGCGAAAATTTGACCCGAATCCAGCTTATTTCCGAGTGCAGTCTCCCCTGTCCTATTAAAGAAAATGAGACTTTTGGCGTTAATTCAAACAGGTTTACCTTAAGCCCGGATTCTTCCTCGTCTTCCCTCAATAATTTGCTGGATAAAGTCATCTCTAAGGAGTTTTTCTCTCTTCTGGTAAAATCTACCCTCACCCTTTTCCCGTTGATTGAAAGCAAATTGAAGGCTGTATTCTGTCTTTCCCTTTTCTCTTTAGTGACCTCAGATTCCAGAAGGTTTTTGGGGGATAAACGGTAACGTAAAAGAGCAGACTGGCTGGTTCTTTTATCCTGATCCTTTCCATAGACCAGAAGGTTATTTTCCCGGTCATCAGAAGCCCATCTCAGCCTCAGGTTAAAAGGCGAGGAGGTAAAAAAGTAAAAATCCTGCTTTAAAGAAAAATCTCTAAGAAGCGTTCCGTCAGCACCGCCCTTGTCAAAAGGATTCAGAATAAAGCCGGCCCAGGAAACCGGACCTGAGATGAGATTGGAAAACCTGACAAAAGTGTCGGTATAGAACTGCTTCAGGGGCCTTGATTTCGGGAAAAGCTTGCCCGGATAAAAGATAGCTCTGAAGCTTTTGTCTAACTGCTTTCCCGGAACATACTCGTCCAGCGTCTCCTTTTGCAGGATGTAGTTTCCTTCAGGGTCAGGGATATATTCGCCATTTTCATACCGGTACTGCCCTCTTCCACTCCCCACGTCAATATAGTTATCCACGCTTTTTTCCGCACCCAATTGATTAACTGAATAATACAGGTTCAGAACCAGAACCTGGCTCTTCGGATTATAATCCAACTTTAGCGCTCCAACATTCCCCCTCTCCTTCATTCCGGTCTTGATATTCCTTGCCCGGTAGATATACTCTAAATCAGTTGATAAAACCTCCTTATAGTTTCTCAAGGATACTTGATTCTGCCAGGTATAAGAAGTATACTCACGTTCCCAGAAAACTTTTTTTCTTTCTTCATCGTGATAGATAAGCTGAGAAGATAAGCTCCATAAACTACCGGATTCCAGCCTTATGCTTCCGGTTAGCTCATCATATTTTCTGTTCGGCAAGAGTGAACCCGCAGTATCAAGCTCCTGTTTTTCCGCATTCCAGGATAACTGGGTGGAAAGCTTTTTCCAATGATGAGCCAGAGAGAGATTCCTTCTCTGCCAGGCTCCTGCCTGGGTTGACGCAACTCCTTTTTGTGAGCTTTTGATATCCTCGGATGAAGCTTTAGCCTCAACGCTCTTGAAAGGCCGAAGGGTAATGCCGAAACCGTTACGTTTCGACTGGAAAAAATCTCCTTTATTCAGAGACCCCAAATCCATATTCAGAGACAGGTTCTCAACCGGTGCAAAAAATGACTTGAATCTCATAACCTTCTCTGTCCCTTTTTGGGAGTCGTCAAAAAGACCCCAGACCCGGTCTTTTTCTATCTCATCCGTCCTGCCAAAAGGAGAGAAATTCTCCCCCAGATTTCTATATAAACCTTCAAACTTCAATTTAGACAGGTTATGACCAAACAGCTCTAAGTTCTGTTTTTCAAATCCTGTTTTGAAGAGGAAGGCATTACCGGAGTTATCCGCGTTACCTGTTGAGGAGAATAAATTCAAGTCTTTTTTGCTCAGCCCCCAGCCTATCTCCGAAGATAGTCCTGGAAGAATATCCAGACCCATATCGAGATCGACCACCGAATGGCTCGAAGGCAAGGGCAAAAATACCACTGGCAGGTAGTCGCCTTTTCCTAAAGAGACGTATTTGAATATTCCTGCCCCGGTATAGATGTAGCTCCCTTGTGAACTACCTACCCAGCTGAAGTTGACCTGATAAGAACTGCTATCCTTTCCTGCATACTGGTAATATGAACTGCCTGCGGAATCAGTCAAAAGGTTATAATCTCCCTTGCCTGAGCCGACAAACTGAGCACCATCTTTGAGAGCTTTGGTTTGGTCCTCGCCTGAATTTTTCAGTATCTCCTTATCCTGAGATGAAAAAGCATAAGATAAAGGGTTGTTTTTGTCATCCCTTTCGTTTATGAAAAGCCCCTTGAGCTTCATTTTCCCGTCCAAAAATCTCCACTCCCCTCTGGTGTCATAGAAACTTCTTTCATAACTCTGGTCAGAATATTCAAACTCGACTTTTATCCTGGAATCGCTCGTGACCAGACGGGAAGATGAGAAGTTGAGCACTCCTCTGGAATAATCTATAGTGTAATCGTTTTCCGAGCCTCTGGAAAGAAGGTTTCCGTCCAGATAGACCTTCTCTGTGCCTGGAAGTATCTGTATTCCTCTCTGTCCATTTTCACCTTTCAGGTAATATGGACCCTGCTTACCCTCCACTCCCGTGAAGCTGTTAAGATAATATTTACCTTTGGAAGAAGCATAGGAGGCAGAAATGCTGTTTTCATTGAATTTACCCTCAGCAGATATCCCTTCCAATTTCTTATCATATCTCCCTGAAAGATTCCCGTCAAAGGAAAGATACTGGTCTCCCAAATAGCCATTGAAATTAGGAGAGTTGACCTGCATCAAGACCTTATCTAACTCTTCCAATCTCTTGGTAGTGCCATCCGGGGTCCCTCCTCTTCCCTGGTCAGAAATCAGGGCTAAGACTTTAACCTCTTTGGTCAAATTGCCTGAAAGTGTAAGGTTCAGACCCTGGGACAGAGAAAAAGACTCGACGTTACCCAGGTCAAAGGAGAAACTTTTGCTTCCTGAAATCTGAAGGTTAGATGAAAATGGTTTGTCACCGGATATCTGAGACAAGGGACTGGTGAAAATGCTGGAGACCTCTTTTGTGGACAGGTTCACATTTGAAGAATTAGAAGTCGAATTGTTCAAAGCTGAGGAATTCAAAGAGAAAGCCTCCTGGGAAAAAGAAAGCTCCCGGTGAAAATACCTTTTCTTGATACCGGATGAAAACTCTTCAAAGCTCAGGCGCAGAGAGTCATCTTTGCCCAAAGGCCGGGTGAGCCAGAGAAGCCCTTTATTATAATCGATAAGGTAATCTTTGTCTTTTTCCAAAAGCAGAGTGTCTTTTTGAACTTTTTCAGTATGGGTGAGAATATATTTTTGGGAAATAACATAGGGGCCAGATGATCCATCCCCTTTTAAGGTGAGTTCTGTTTTTGTGCCTATGGTCTGGCTTTGAAGGCTTGAGGACCAGAGCAAGATCAGCAGAGGAATAAGAAATAAAACGGATTTTTTTCTTAAAACGCATTTCATCTTGATCTTTTCGTCGGGTCAGGAGACCCGACGAGCACCTTTATGCCCTTATCGTTCTGAGACGACGACAACATTTCGTTGACCCCTCCCTTCCCTCCCCTATAGGGGAGGGTAATATATTCCCTCTCCTTTTTGAGGACAGGGTTAGGGAAAAGTTTTTCAATCTTCCCTCTGTCTCTACGTTTTTCTGCGGCACTGAAAGGGTCGCGCTACGAAAAAAATCTCTTATTCTACCAACTCTAATTGTTGAACCCGGTTATTGCCGGAATCGACCACGTAAATGGTTCTTCCTTCATAGACCTTCAAATCCGTAGGTCTGGAGAACTCACCTTCCCTGTCACCGGTTTTACCGAACTTAAAAAGCAGCATTCCGTTTCCATCTAATGCCACTATATCATCTTCATAAGTATTTGCGACGTAGACTACTCCGTTGCTCGAAACATCCACTCCAGAGGGTCTGTTAAGATCTCCTTTTCCAAGGGATCTGGCAAAATTCCCGAACAGGTCAAATACCGCTATCCGATCATTGCCGGAATCAGCCACATAGAGATACCCTCTGTCATCTATAGCTAAACCCTTAGGATCGACCAATGCTCCAGTGCCTGACTCAAACCCGCCCAATTTCTCCGCGGAGTTGAACTGGTTATTCAGCTTCCAGACACAGTCGTTTCCAGAATCGGCTATGTAGACCTCACCGTTTCTGGAGACTGCCACGCCCTCAAGCTGGCTATTGGCAAATGGTTGTTCTTTAATGGTGGAACCGACCAGTTGGATAAAATTCAGGAAGTTGTCAAATCTCTGAATTCTCCTATTCTGGGTGTCGGTGATGTAAAGGGATAGCCCGTTGTCCAGATTGACATAGCCGGGCAGGTTGAACTCCCCGTTATCCCACCCAAACCCGCCGGTCTCTTTTGAGAACTCGCCTCTCTGGCTGCACTTGACTATCCGATTATTCCCGGAGTCGACAATGTAAAGGTTCCCAACCTGATCAATAGCTATTCCCGTGGGTCGGTTGAGCCGGGCTGAACCTGACTCTTCTTCGCCTATGATCTTCACTGGGACTACTTGCGTAAGAGCGGGTCGCGATGTTCCTCCACCATCTCCCTGCCAGGAGGGAGCTGAGGCACAGCCACCCATTAGGACCAAGAAGACGAAAAGCGAGAACCCTTGAAGGAAACTTTTCAAAGTCATTCTTTTCATTTTCCGCTCCGGTGAGCCCATGTCAGGGTCTTGCGGATTGTTTCAGAGAAAATGTTAAAACCTTTTCTTTACTTTGAAGTAATAATGAGGATTTTTGCTGAAAGGATTGGCATCCAGACTGAATCTTAGGTCCGTGGGATTAATCGAGGAGAATTCCGAGCTCAGCTTGCGGTTGAACTTCTTCACGCTTCTGGCTGCATCCAGCACGCTGACTATACGGTTGACAGCAGCTAAGCCTACCATAAATAATGCCCTTCGGTATGCTGTTTTGCTCTGGTTGCGCAGATCACGGAAACGACCTTTGGAATCCTGAGAATTCCAGTTCCAGTTCCAGAAATCGTTTTCCGGGTAGATCGTAGCATCAGCCCCGTGATATAACCTGGCAAATTGATTATACTGATCCCGGGTATCGTAATAGGTTATATTCTCAAAGTAATCATCCGTTTTACTATCCAAATTCACACCGGCGTGCAAAGCGGCATAACCCTTATAATCGTTTTTCTTCCAGGAACCGTACGTTCTGAAGGCGAAAAAGCCAGCCCAGATAGACCCTTCCAACCCCAGGAATATCTGCGAGCCAGTTTTGTTTCCAGCATAGAGTTCACCTGCGCCGGGCAACAGCAGAGACAGAAGCATCGCCTTGGTAGTCGATTTTCTTCCACTCGGCTTCTGGAATTCATCTTCGAACGAAGGATTTATTTGCCTGTTCTGCTTTAATTTCTGTCCATCCAGGATTATTGAGGATTGAGGCGTAAAAATCGGTTTTGGAGGAACCAGGACAGAGCTGTGTCCTGTCTCTGCGTTTTCCTTCTCCTGACCCGAACTCGAAGTAACCAGAGCCAGGTTAAAGAGAAGAGCAAAGATCCAGATATTCCTAAAAAGTCTTTTAATCATCCTCATTTTTTGGTTTAAAATTTAGTGCTCACCGAAAATTTGGGTATAATCTCATCCCCGTTGTATTCAGTCAGCCTGATTTTCATATCTATCTGCGAGAACTTTTCTCCTTTTCGGTTGTAATGACGGACCGCGATAGCCGCATCAAAAGCCGAAAGCAGATGATTCGCTAAAGAAAACATAACAAAACGATTAGCTTTGTCAAGCAGAGAGTTAGAATCATGCCTCATATTCAGATACATGTCCCGGTTAAAAGTTGACAAAGCTCCGGTGAAATCGTCCCAGCCAAAACGGAACTGGTCATACTTTCCAACCTCTTCATAATACTGCTGGTTTCTGTCAACCGGCTGACCTGCCACTGGATGAAGCGAGTGGCTTAGTACAATTGAGTCACCCTCGCTATGGAAATATACGCCAGGTGTATCTACTACTATGTGTTCAAATCCCGGAAAGGTATCATACTTTAGTCCATAATAGCTGACCAGGGAGTCACTGTAAGCTTCTATATTCCAGTGCGCATCTGCAAAATTCAGGAATTCTTTCTCCTTATTTTTTCCTTTCTTGTGATAGCTAAAATATCCGGTCCAGAAACCTGCTTCCAAGCCAAAGAATAAGACTGCTTTAATCTTTGAGCCGGCATAAAATTCACCCGCACCCGGAACGACCAGAGAATAGAGAAAACCTCTTTTGGTGGATTTGCTTTTGAACTGGTACACGTCCATGTTCAATTTTTGCATGCCAGCAGAATCAGTCTGGGTTAAACTGTAGAGCTGCTGAGAGCTCTGGTAATTCATCTGGTTGAAATAACCATTAATGGAAGGTGCAGTTTCCTCTTTGGTAACTAAAGTCTCAGCTTTTGCCCAGGAAAAGAACAAAATCATAACCATCAACACCAACCCCGTTATCTTGAATCTCTTATAACTCACCTTACCTCCTTTATATTCGCTGTTTGCTGTTCGCTCTTCGCTTTTGGCTGTTTGTTTCTCTTTTATCATTGAACTTTTGAACCTTTGATTTTTTTTTATTTTTTATGTAGCGCGAGGCTTTCAGCCTCGCAATGCGACCCTGAAAGGGTCGCGCTACGGATTTTGAACCATTGAACTTTCTTTTTTGTGTAGCGGAAGGCTTCAGCCTTCCAATCTTTCTCCGTCTTTGTGCCCACCACAACCCTGGAGGTCTGAAGACCTCCGCTACATTTCGCTCGTTTTCGTAGCGTCAGGGTTTATCCCTGACGATTTTTTTTACGTCGGGCATAAAGCCCGACGCTACGTTGGAGGTCTGAAGACCTCCGCTACATTTCATTTTATTAACGCAACTTTACAAAAAGCCACGTTCTTTCCCCCATCAGATTTTGCCTCTACCCGGCAGAGATAAACGCCGCTGGCATATTTTGAGCAATCCCATTTATATTCATTCTCGGTATTGGCTTTGCCGGACTGGCTTGCCTGAGCTACCAGATCTCCTGAAAGGTCATAAATCTTTATATCAACCTGAGCGTCCCTGCTCAAAAAATATCTGATGGTAGTCTCATCCTTTGCCGGATTAGGGTAATTATAAACTGATTTATCCGGCATCAGGTCCGCATATACCGGAACAACTGGAAGTAAATCTGAAGGCACGCTATTGGTATGCCCTGCATTATAACCGTACATCAGCCAGGGAGTCTTCTCCTGTCCGTCACGATTTCTGACATCCATCGAGAAGCCGTACACCAGACCATCTTCTGTCTTGAAGAAAAGGTCTCTTTTCATATAGATTATGTTCCCGCCGGACATCTGAACGGAATCGTTCAGGATGATGCCGGAGGTAATGATGCTACTGCTCAAAGCTAAGGGAAAGCTGGTGAACCTGGAACCATCGCCGTGAAAGGCAGCCACCTGACCGTTACCCAGCCCGACCAGGATTTCCGCCTTACCATCTCCATCCAGGTCTCCCAGGATCGGGGCTGAATAGATCGGACCCACTGTTCCGGCTCTATCCAGAACCACCGGGAAATTGGTGGAAATAATCCCGTTGTAGTTATAAGCATAAATTTCGTTATCCCCGCAGAAGATGATTTCCAGATAACCATCACCATCAATATCCCCTAAAACCGGTGCTGATTTTATGTCACCAACCAGAACCGGGAATCCACTCAAAAGATGACCCGCTAAGTCCCAGGCGTAGATTTTCCCGTCACCTGATAAAACCACCACCTCCAATTTGTTATCCCGATTTAGATCTCCAACCACCGGAGGGAAATTGCCAGTAGAAGAGATTTGTGCTATGCAACTGCTATCGTCTGTTCTTCTTAAACAGCCTCTCTGGTTATTATCAGTAAGTACCAGTCCCACGCTGTCAATATAGGTGGTAGTCAGTCCATTGACTGATTCATGGTAATCCCCGTTTGAGATGAATATTACAGAATCAGCAAAAGAAAGCATCATCCATTTCCCATCTTCAGCTCCCGCAAAAACCTCAGGACCAAGAACCCCTGAGTTTAAATCTGCTATTACTGGTGTCATTGAAATTTTATTACCTACTTGAATACGCATAAAATAATCAGCTCTTCCGTCTGAATCTAAATCAGTAGCGTGCCAAATATAGAGATTACCGCTTAATGTCCCAGCCACTACTTCTAATTTACCATCTCCATCTAAATCTCCCAGAGAAGGTGTGCCGAAAATCGTTATATCTGCTTCTGCAAAAATCGCTAAAGGCTCATAAGTGTACTTTCCATCCAGACCTAAGATTGCGATTACATCCGAATTGGGAATAAACTTTGAGCCATCGGTTTTCCAGGCGAAGATATACTTACCGGATGCAGTCAATACTTCTTCTTTACCATTACCATCTAAATCCCCGTAAACCAGGGAGCTGTTGCCAGAGCTTGATATAATCCTCTGAGGCCAGCCCGCAAGGGAAATGTCATTTTTCACATTAAAGCTCATTACCGTTCTGATTGGCCCAATATTGGTTACATATATGTGGGTCTCTGAACGATCATTTGAACGGCTTGAGGGAAAACTATATGGTGTGAAATTTGAGTTATTCCCCAAATAATACATGTCCTCCTGCGAGCCGTAGCCCGTATAATAATTCCCACCGAAATCAATGAACCCATCTGCCTCTTCCAGAGTTATGAACCTGCGATCCTTATCCCACTGCAGTTTGTTATCGTCGAAGTTATTAAACCCATTATTATCAACGTCCAAATAAGCCACACCTTCATCGATATGCCAGATCAAAATCCCTGAGCCGGGCAAGAGATAATCGTATTCCCGATTGGCAACTTTCAGGGTGTCTTGCAACCTGACTGGACCTAAAATTACACCCGTGGACCTATCCGCAAAAAGATAGCTCGGCTCCCCATCGATATCTATCTGCCTGTTTTCCACCAGAAAATATTCCTGAGAATTAATGGGAATCTTGACCGTCTGCAAAGCGCCATCGCTGAGAATCTCCGAGGCATTAAGCTGGACGTTACTCTGGTTTGTTATCTCTACCGGATTGGTAAACCCCAGAAAAGCTTTTCCCCAGGCATCCGGATAAACCGGCATAAGACCTGAGACCGGGCTATTGCAGGAATCTAACTCTATTCCCACATCCATAGCGTTATTATCCATTAAAGAGAAATCGCCTATCTGGGTGGTGAAAGTACGCGTGTTATAGAAATCCGGAAGACCCAACTGATGCCCGAATTCGTGAGCCATAACCGCATTCAAAGCTCCAATGCGGGTATCCTGGGATCTGGTCTCAGGCATAATCATTCCTTCGGTAACTCCGTAAGTCCCGTTGTCGACTTTGACCGTATCGCCGGTAACGATGAATCCGGTAAAAAGGTCATTTGGCGTGTAGGTCGATACAAAACTGCCCAGATCGCTCTGCTTGTCAGACCCGGCATGAAAAATTACAAAGCAATTATATTTTGAAAAATCGATTTCCGGTGAGACCGAATCAGCCAGACCAAATGAGTCATCAAAAAACCGTTTTAACCCGTCAAAAGGATAATCCGGCAAGCCCGTGTCTCCGTAGTAAGAGATAGTGTGTGGCAGTTGATAGGTCAGGCTTTCCTCCAGCGGATAAACTTCGTATTTCAAGACCAATTTCCCATTTGAGACGGTATTCCAGTAATTGTTAAGCGCTTTAAGATGAGCCAAGAAATATCCTCTATAATGGGGTGAAGGGTCGATGATATTCCCATCCTGCGCATAATGCTCTTGATAGGTTCTGCGGTCGAACAGACCATCCCCGGTGGTCTTGGGGTCATCCGGGACTTCCTTTTGAAATTCCACCCTGATGGCTAAGACATTCAGAGTTTCCACCGGTGCATAATATTCTGAAATCGTTTTGAGAGTCGGGAGCGCGAATTTTGAAGTTCTTTCCAAACCGAGCAGGTTCTTCTGAGACACCTGGCTTTTAAATCCTTCAGGCACTGGTTTTGTCTCTTTTGACTCCTCTTGCGTTCTCTTTAACCCTTTGATTTGAAAAACCCTGCCTTCCTCAGCATAAGATGAGGACACCATTGAGAAAAAGAAGGAGAAAATAAGAAGAATAAAAGCGAGCCTGTCATTCTGACCCCGCCAGAGACAGGGGAAGAATCTCTTCCCACTAGGTTTTAGATGCTTCGCTTCGCTCAGCATGACACCTCTCACCGGTTTATTCTTTTTTGCACTCGAATACAAAATCCTTTTTCCTCTTCCTTAAAACCTTATTGTTCCTGAGATCCTGGTGGTATTGGCTAATGCTACATTCTTGTTTGCTGGAACGTAGGCAAAATCTACTCTTAAAAGGCTTATCCTCAGTCCCGCGCCAAAAGTAGAGGTTTTTATATCCCCTACCTTATCGTAGATATACCCAGCCCTTAATGCCACATAGTTGGCATACCAGTATTCCACGCCGACATTCTTCACTGCCTGGCTTACGATATTTCCTATGCCACCAACATCCACCAGCTCTTTATTTATTTCCCCTACTGCGGTTAGCTTATTATAAGGGGTATCAAAAATCTTGTAAGCAAATCCCAAAGCCAAGTTCCTGGGAAGGGGATCAGATTGATCCACGTCGATATAGGAAACGTTTGGTCCCAAATTGGTAATCGCTGCACCTAGGGTCAGTCTCTTGAGGGGGGTTTTATAGATAAGCCCCGCGTCAATGGCAAACGAGGAGCCGGTACCGCTCCCCCTTTCTTTGCCCGCTCCCTGGTCAGAAAGGTGACTGTAGATGAACTTAGCGCCCAATCCCAAAGCCAGCCTGTTTCCCATTCTGGTTCCGTAGGACAGAGTTAATGCCGCCTCATAAGGGCTTAATTCCCCCAAAAGGTTGCCGGACTCGTCAGTCCTTTGAATCACACCATAGGAGATGAAGGTTATGTTCCCTCCAAGGGTTCCCCAGTTCTCGGTATTCTGAACGTAGGAAAGATACTCGTAATTGACATCTTCTGCCAGCTCTGGAAGAAGAGCAGCATGCATAAAGGTGAGTTCCCTTTTCGCATGAGCGTAGATCACAACCTGGTCATCAGTACCAAAGAAAATATCCTTATCCTTGTAGATTATGCTATTAGTCTGTGCTTTCTCCAGGTCAGAGTGATAATATTTCCCCCAGGTCTCGCCATCGAATCTCAAAGTCCCGAATTCGGTTCCCACGAAAAGATTATTTTCCCCTACCATGGCTATGGAGAGTATGCGGCTGCCTAAGGAATTGGCATAGACATACAGCACCTGGCCCGGTATTAATTCCCTGGAAGGCAGATGGTTATATTCCATGATCTTTAGAGAAAGATTTTCAATCCGGTCATTGTCCTTATAGGGTAAGAACTTTGCTGCGACATCCTCCACCGTTTTTTCGTCTTTCACCTCATATTTCCGGTAACCGTATTTTTTCCATTTCCCTTCGTCGAATTTCAAAAGACCATTTTCAGTACCTACCAGAAGACCGCCTTTTTTATCGAATGCCAGGCAAGTCACCTTTCCCTCGAGGGGTAAATTATATTCTATTTTTAAAGGCTGACTGGAAGTTATCTGCTCTTTTCCAATGTAGTTTAAATCCCCAAACCTTTTATCGGCGAGCAGCAGTTTCTGCTCATCTTCACGCTCCATATACTGTTTTATCTGCTGGTCGTATTCTTCCGGAGACTTAACCGTCAACATAAAATAAGGAACAAAAAGGTTCCCGTCAAAATTTAAGAGTGCCCCAGGGGTAGCTGCCCAGATCTCCTTGTCATTCTTTGCTACAATCTGAGTGACCCTCTGGTCTTTGACCTCAGGGGCCAAATATATCCTGGAAAAACTCTTGCCATCAAACCTGACCACCCCGCTGTCGGTCCCCACAAAGGCAGTTCCTCCGGGAGTAAAAGCCATGGATAAAGCTTTATCCGAGACCAGTCCGTCCTGGATTGAGAACCTTCTCCACACTTTTCCGTCATATCTGTAAAGCCCGCTGTTGGCACCTACCCAGAGGTTATTCTCATCTGAAGTTAGGAAATTCAGGGAATCCATAAAAATCAGGCTGTAAGGCACCTCGAGCTTCTCAGGCAGAGATCTGAGGATTGGTTTTCTGGCTGCATTGATGAGCGATTCTTCTTTCTGTGTGTTTAAGGCCGAATCGTTGAGGGAACTGACTGCAAGATTCAAAAACTCGCTAAGGGCTCCTCTTTGAACCAGTAAATTCCCCCAGGCGGAAAGAAGGTTTTCCAATGCCCTCTGCAAATCCTGGTGGCGCGGGGAATCCTGAGGAGAAAGAGTTAGGATTTTATTCTTGAGATTTTCCAGTGAATCTCTATTTGCCCCGCAATTCTGCGAAGCAACCTGATCCAGCATTTTTCTTAACCTGGTCTCGTCCTGCACCTGAGTAAACTTCCTCACGATGCTCTCTGCTGTCTCACCAGATGATACAGTATAACTCTCAAAATTCCTCCACTCTTTATTGCTATATGCAGGTGCAAGATAACTTAGAATACCGATAATTGGAGGTGCGATTAGAGAAACGAGAATGTCTTCAGGTTTAGATTTTCTCTTGATTTTCATGCTTTTCCAGGCATAAAGATCACTCCCTGAGATTGCCCAAAGATCGTATTTATTATAATTACTTTCCGGAATATCATTCTTTAAAAGAGCCAGGGCTTTGAACTGATTGTCTGTTTTTCCTTTATACTCAATCCAGGTGCTGGCTAAAGGATAAAGCCCTAAACCAGCCGGGTTCCAGTGAGTGGCTGTGGCGTCATCCGCTACCGCCACAAAAGCTTCACCCATTCCTGCAGCTCTTGCCCCGGCGGCTATTCTCAGGAAAAGAACTGTGGACAAACTCACCTGAGCAAAGGACTGCACTGTCAGGCAAAGTATCACCATCAAAAGCACTCCAAGAAAAAGAAAACGCCTCATAAAACCTTCCTCCTCCAGCTAAATTTTCGATTTAAAATATATCATCTGACTCTGCGATTTCGCAAGAAAAAAGAGTTTAATTCATAACTACAGCTTTGCCAATAGCCTCAGCTTCCTTGTTTGCATCCTCTCCATTGACGTTAAATCTCGTCCTGGCTACTACCTTATAAATATAAACTCCATTGGCTACTTTATCCCCATCCTGATCTCTTCCATCCCAGACCACCCCGGAATTAAACCCGGCAGAACCAGCTCCGCTCATGGTTCTGATTAACCGGCCGGATAAAGTGAAGATTTTTATCTCTACCTTTTCAGCCGGTACTGAAAGCTCGTAGGTGAACTGGGTAAATCTGGAAAAAGGGTTGGGATAGTTCATCACCTGACTTATAGCTAACTCTTTGGTCAAGGCTATGACTTTGACCTGGAAACTTGCCAGGGTGGAATTATTGGCATTATCCCAGGCTTTAATTTTTAAGGTATGGTCCCCCTCTTTTAAGTTTACTTTCTGAGTGAGACTTCCCTGCGAATAACTGTTCAAATCATACTGGAAATTTAATGTCAAATCCTGAATGTTTTCCCAGTCATCATCTATCGAAAGTGTAATCCGGTGTCCTAATTCGCCGGTCAGATTAATTCCAGACGTATCTGAGACATAAACTATTAAATCGGGATCCGGCTGAACCGTATCTCCATCTATGAATTTTGGATTCTGCACAAAAGCTATCCTAACCTCCGGACCCAGGCTGTCTTTGACTGTGGTATCAGTTCCCGCCACCGCAATCGAATCCAGAGCACCTGACCCATCTATAGTGGAATCAGAATTGACCACGTAGGCGCTTATCCTGCCGTCCTTGCCGCCGTACTCCATATCCTTAGGCACGATGAAGCTCCCTTCAAATTTACCTCCATCGACCAAAGCGCTTCCTCTGAAAATCACATTGCCCGGCAGGCTGTAGGGAATTGTGCCTCCGCCTGGCATCGTATGAACCTTTTCTTTATTCGAATCAAAAGCTAAAAGGTATGCACTTCCCTTAAAATTCGTCTGCAAATTTCCACTCCTGTCTGTAACCTCTCCTTTAAAATTAATCCTGCTTAAAGCCTTAAGAGTATCCGGGCTCAGATCAGTCACCTTAACGTTCAGCCTGGGTGAGGCTAAGTGAGTAAAGGGATCACCTGTTATATTATAATAGCGATCATTAGGATCATAATAAAAGTAACTCCTTAATAGCTTGGCAATGTATAGTGCTTGGGCTACAGAGAAAGAATCTGATTTCAAAAGCAGGTCATAGACTTTGTAGCTCAAAGCAGCATTGGCAGAGGCATAGACCAGACCAGTGGCAGAGAGTACCGAAATTGCTCCTTTATCTTCTGCTCTTAAAAGATCCTCTGCCATCCCTTCGCCATTGGGACTGAAGAAAAGTCCGATACTGCAGGACGCCGCATAGACCAGCGGATATTTTTTCTTATTTTTCAGTTTGGGAATATCCTCTCGGCGCCTGAAAGCACGCTCATGCGCCCACAGGTCGGGATTTCCATGTCCCATATAATTAACTATTGCCGTTCCGTTATTAAAAGCGTTTATTACAGCATCCTCTGCTTCCGGCTTCCACCTGGAAGCATCAAAAGGGTATTCTACCAGATAAATTTTATTCAGGTTAAAACTTCTGGGAATATATTTGTCGGCAATTTCCTCAGTATACAGCGTGTGCTCGTTCTCGTTGTTAGTGGGCGGTGGACCGAATTCATCATCCGCTACCAGGGTTATCAGGTTTTTCCAAGTGCCATAATCCGGGCTGGCTTCGTATTCTCTGATCTTATTGACTATCACTTGTGCATCCTGCTGGGTCTTGACCGGCCATCTACCTATGAACATATCCACTCTCCCATTGGCGTCTTCATCCAGATGCCCTGAAGTGTCAAAATAAACAAAATTATCGTCGGAAACGGTGTTGTCCGGCGTAAAAGGAGGTATCCAGATGGGCGAATGGTTACGCAGAAGGTCTTTGAAATCGTAATTTCCGTCTCCTGCTAAAAGAACATATGCCGGAGCAGGAACCGGATAATTCTCGTAGGCATATTTCAGAAAATCCCTGATAGCTACCGGATCGAAAAGCCCCCAGGAGAACTCGTTATATATATCCTGAACTTTTACTAATTTTACTGTAATGCCGTTTAGACTTTCCCTTAAGTTCTTGTATTCCTGAAGCTGGTCGTAGAAATCTGAATGAGTAATAACCAGAAGATCGGCCTGATTGGAGACATCTCTCAGATTGGCAATCTGTTCTGAAGACAGAGAAATAGGAGTCTTGAATCTGGATTGATCCAGCAGATAAAATTGTTTCTTCTCGCCTGAAGCAAGCTGGTCTTGAAACTTTATGCTGTCTGCACTGCGTACAAAATTCTCAATCTTTTTCACTCCAAACCTGTCTTCTATTTCAAAAAGATAGGGAACTGTACCGTTAAAACCGGATACTTTATATTCTATTACACCAGATGTATCCGGATTTTCAAACCTGAGCTGATCATAAGAACAGAGAAGTTTTCTGGAATATTCTATCTCATAATAATCTAAATAAGTTTGATAGTTGAAGTTAAAGCGTAAGGTGTGTAACCCATCAGTCAGTTTTGTAGTAACATAGGTGCCTACCGAGATTGTCTCCAAACGAAAAGTGTCAAGATAGGCAGAAGAGGGAGAGCTTAAGAAATATTTTACCGTGATGATAGCAGTATCGCCTGGAAAGACGCTGGATAATGATGGATAAAAGGTAAAAGAAGTCCCTGTCTGCCAGTACCAGTGATAATAATTGTAAGGATCCCCTGAATATTCAGCCAGCATAAAATCATCTTCCATATGGATTCTATCTCTGGATTTCGATGAGACAACCGGGTTTGGCTCGGTCAGACTTCCGTTTACTATCTGCATCCTTTTGGCTGAATCAGGAAAGTTACCGGTAAAAGTCAACCAGTAAACATTATCTCTAGTGTAAGGGTTGAGATAGTATTTGTATTGCCTTGAGGTCGAATCATACTCCCAGTTATTAACTGACCAGCCGTAGAAAAGGATATAATCGTTCGGGTCGAATTTGTTATCCCCTCCATCTGAAACCAGGATGGCAAGCTCTCTTAATTCCGGCCGGGGAGACGAATTTGAATCGGGAAGAATTTTTCCTCCTCCGCTGAAAATCCTTATCTTCTGCGGGTCAATCGAGGAAAGGGTTATTCCTGCATTTGCCAGAAAATTCCCGTCTATCTTGTAGATACCGTTATCCCGAAGTGTTATCTTATACCAGGAATTTGAGTAACTGAACGGATTAACCTGTAAGACTTTCTTTAGACCGACCTCCCTTGTTTTCCTCCAGTTTTTAGCCCCCTCGTAATTCAGAATGGTTTCTTTGTAAACGTTCTCAAACAGGTCTCTTTCCATCGTTCCTTCAGTTTTTTCCCCTCCGGTGAAATCCACCTCTACGGTGATCTCGGAAAAATATTTAACCGCTTTTCTGGCAGGATTATATTGAACCGGGAAAAGCTTGAGCCTTAAGATTCTCTGGTTTCGAATGAAAGTTGGCGGGTCAAAACTGACCCGATTTTCCGGGAAAAATGCATCTGTGTTAGATAAATCTTTTCTCAGGCTTCTCGCCTTCTCCTGATTTATCTCATCCACTTTCTTTTCAAAGAAAGGCAAATTGAACTTCCCCTTATCCAGACTGTTCTCGTCTAAAACCCTGACATCAACCTGGCTGTTCTGGGGAATCCCGATCACCACTATCCTGGATGGCACCTGCGGATATCCATCATCTCTTGAAAGCGGACACTTATCGATACTCAAAAGATCAAAAAGGGTATCGCCGCTGGAGATTCTGGAGGTGCTCAGCTCAGGGACTTTGTATTTGAAAACTATCCCATTCTGGTCTGACCTTAAAATCTGAATATCACTGTATTCGCTTGAGGCATAAACACAAGTTGACAGAAACAAACCCAGAAGGATAGCAGGTATAATAAACCTTTTGGATAATGTCATGGGGTTCAAATTCAGATAAACAAAAAACCGAGAAGCTTTAATTCGCCTGAACGAATTATCAACCCGGGGAATGAAATGTGGCATAGTTAAAGGGTAGCTCCTTTTTGAAAACAGAAAACCATCTCTTAATACTGCCAAATACCCTTTAACTATCTTCTATAGGCAAACCCTTTCTTTTGTCAACATTATAATTAATAAACGAAAATTGTCAAGCCTTTTTTGGCATTTAACTTCAAAATGTTCAAATATTTACCAGCAATCAAGGAGTGCAAAACTTTAGTTTTGCCCATAAACGGTCGTCGAGATATTCTGAGCAGGTGAAAGACTTGCCAGGTCAGGGGACCTGGCAAGCACTTTAGAGATTTTCTGAGCCGACGACAGCATTGTAAAGTTATTCTGCTTTAGAACATTTATGGTAAAGCTAAAGCTTTACACTCCAAAAAGTTTATCCTTCAATTTAGAAGCCAGTTTTTCTGCTCTAAAGGCACGGATAAATTCACAGGCGGTTTGATAAGCATCCTGTTCAATAATTTTCTGATATTTTTCTGAGATGGAGTTAATATCTTTCACAAAAACCTTAGTGGCAAATTTAATATCCTTCTTATTGTCAGCAGCCCATTTTTTCATCTGCTCCATTAAATCCTTAGGGAGACCTTTATGAGCGATATTCTGCCATTCGGTTCCCACATTCCCCTTGCGAATGCCGCAATCGGCGAATTTCCCCACCAGATGCATAGGAGTCCCGGTTATCCCGTGCTGGGCAATACAGACTCCTTTATCTTTAATCAAGTCATAAATTTCCTTAGTCCTTTCCAGGTCGATAAAGATTTTCTCCCCTTCCAGATAGTTCCCATGCTTGGACCCATTATTTATAGCCAGGAGGTCCGGCTTAATCTTATTTTTCCATAGCCCGTTAATAAAAGCGGTTGCTTCTTCTACTGTAGTAATCACCGCCTCCTGTCCAGCAGATTTCACCTCACCCACTTCAACTTCCAACCCCAAGCCTAATTCGACTATGGGCTGAGCAAGTTGAGTGGTTATGAGGATATTGTCTTCTAACTCGTTAAAAGAGGAATCAATGGCAAATGATGTGTACCCTGCCTTAAGCTCAGCTTCTATCAGTTTTCTGGATGATTCTATCTCCTCTTTAGAGGCATTCTTAGTGGTTATATGATCACCATGAATAGAGAATGGCTTAGAAAAACCAGTTTTTTCAGCATAGTCTATTACTGTATCGAAGAACATCTCCGGGGTCATCCCGGTGTACCCTCCATCCGGATTACCTTCCGATTTAGCCAGCTCAAATATTACGATTGAATCAAGCTCCTCTGCAGCTCTCATAATTCCAGGGATCACATGCCTTATCCGGGTATTACAGGCCATAATGATGACCTTTTCATCCCGGATAGCCCTGAAAATATCATGCGAATTCAAAAGGCAGACCTTGCTTTTACTCCCTAATTTTTCTTTGATATAATCCGGTCTTAAATCCAGAAGCTTAATTTCAGTTGTTACTACCATGTTTCACCTCTCAGATATTGATTTATTCGTCTGATTTTAACATCGGAAAAAATCTATCTCATCTTAACAGACTGAGATATGATCGTTGGGCATAAAGCCCGACGCTACAGGCCCTGCCTAATACTGTAGAACAGACATTCTTGTCTGTTCCCCTGACAGTACACTCGTGGTCAGACAGGAATGTCTGACCTACCTCTCAGTAAATGGAGGTCTGAAGACCTCCGCTACATTCTAAAAGCTATTTAAAAATCAGTGCCAGAATAACCGCAAACACTAAAGACGGCAGAAAATTCCCGATTTTTATTCTTTTTATATCCAATAAATAAAACCCGATTCCCAAAATAATTAGTCCGCCTGTGGCAATAAGCTCATTCAATATACGAGGCTCAAGTAAAAATGTCAGCTGCCTGCCCAACAGGGTCAATGCTCCTTGAAAAATCAATACGGTCAAAGAAGAGAAAAATACCCCAACCCCTAAGCTGGAGGCAAAAGCAATCGAGGCAAAACCATCTAACATCGACTTGGCATAAAGAGTGTCCGCATTGCCGGAAACACCATCCTGAATTGATCCCACGATGGTCATCGGTCCTACGCAGAAGACTAAACTCGCAGTTACAAAACCCAGAACGAAAGTACTGGATTCGGATTTAACCTTAAGTTTTATCAAATCACCGATTTTCTCTATCCCGTCCTCGATTCTTAGGAGTTCGCCTACGATTCCACCTAAGACCAGACTTCCTATGACCAGCAAAATATTTTCAGTATTCAAAGCCATCCTAATTCCGATCAGAAGAGTACACAAACCTAGAGCCTGCATCACAATCGTCTTGATCTTTTCGGTAAACCTGCTGCCAACTGCCAGTCCTAATAGACTTCCAATTATCACTGTTGCTGTATTAACTAATGTTCCTTTCATATTTTTTTATTTTTCTTTTGTAGCGGAAGGCTTCAGCCTTCCATAGTTTGTCCGAAGCTAAGATCGTCGGGCGTAAAGCCCGACGCTACGTGCCTTGACTAATACGGTGGAACAGACATTCTTGTCTGTTCCCCTTGGTCAGACAGGAATGTCTGACCTACCTTCTCCGTAGATGGAGGTCTGAAGACCTCTGCTACACTAAGAGTACTTTCTTGGATCCGTGATCTTCCCTTCGACTGCTGATGCGGCAACAGTTGCCGGGCTGCAGAGATAGACCTCAGCTCCTTTTCCCAATTTACCCGGGAAATTCCGGTTAGAGGTGGAGAGCAAAACATCCCCTTTGCCCAGGACCCCATGATGCCCGGCTGTACAGAGACTGCATCCCGGATTGGCAATCATCGCTCCTAAATCCATGAAGATTTCATATAGACCAGATTTAAGCATCTGCCTGGCAACTTCTCTGGTCGCAGGGACTATGACTAATCTGACCTCTGGGTGAATCTTTCCAGCTTTCTTCAAAATCCTGGCTGCAACCTCAAAATCCTCAAATCTTCCATTGGTGCAAGAGCCTATGAATCCTTCATTGAACGGCCTGCCTTCAACCTCCTCCACTGACACAACATTGTCCGGAGAATGAGGACAAGCGATCTGCGGAGTCAAGTCATTCACATCGACTTCGACCTCTTCCAGGTATTTTGCATCCCTATCGCTTTTGACAACCTCAAACTTATCTTTTATCCTTTCTTTCAAAAAATTTAGAGCCTCACCTGAAGGCTCTATAAAACAGATTTTACCATTCACTTCTGTCACCATACTCCCTAAAGTCAATCTCCCTGCTAAGGAAAGCTTATCGACCGGTTTACCTGTGAATTCTAAAGATTTGTAATTAGGTCTATCCATCCCGACCGTCTTCACAAATTTTAAAGTCAAATCCTTGGCAGAAGCTGGCTCTTTGTATTTCCCTTTGAAGATAACCTTAATCGTCTCAGGTACTCTGAACCAGAGCTTTCCCGAATACCATGCTGCAACAATATCAGTTGTCCCGCCACCAGAGGAAAAAGAACCTACTGCACCTAAAAGGTTCATATGGCTGTCAGTTCCCACCACAACTGAGCCTGGTTTGATCATCCCTTGCTCCAATAGAACGTGCTGACCTATCCCCCAGTTCACATCAAAAAGGTTTTTAATCCCCTGCCTTTTAGCAAAATCCCGGCACATAGCCTGATTCTGGGCAACTTTCAAATCCTTAGCCGGTGCCTGATAATCAAAAGTCATAGCGATTTTGTCCGGGTCCTTAACCTTTCCCTTATTAGTAAACTCATCAAACTCCAGGACCACATTCGGACCACCAAAATCCCTCACCACTGCCAAATCCACCTCCGCCCAGACCCGCTCATTCGCATAAACATCTTTGCCTGAAGCTCTGGATAATATTTTTTCAATAATCGTTTTACCTGACATATTTTCTTCCTTCTTCTCCGTTCGTGCGGGAATTAGAATTCCTGCACGTGAGTTGTAGCGCGAGGCTTTCAGCCTCGCATTGCGACCCTAAAAGGGTCGCGCTACGAAAAATATTTAATCAGTTTTGTAGCGGAAGGCTTTAGCCTTCCACGTTTATCATATCTATGGAGGTCTGAAGACCTCCGCTACATTTCTTTTGCTCCGCCTGAGGCGGAGCTCTACGATTTAACGTTTTCCTTTTTTTCCCTTGAACTCTTAAACCCTTAAACCCTTGAACCTTTTATTTTATATACGTCTCCGCGAACTTTATTCTTTTAGAAGCCGGCGGATGGTCATACAGCAAAAACTCAATCACCGGTGAAGGGTTCGGGTCAGACAGGTTTTGATATGCCAGCTTATTCATAGCTGAGATAAAAGCATCAGGTTTACATGTCAATTCCAGAGCGTATTTATCAGTTTGATGCTCCAGATAGCGTGAATAGGTAGGCGAAACCGGCAAAGTTATCAGACTGAACACCACAAAAATCAGCATAAACAAGGGCAGGCTCGCAATGTCTGCAGGTCCTTCGATTTTCAGCCGAGCTTTATACTTGTTGATGATTTTCCCCATTGTTAAATGAATAATCAAAAATCCAATTGCAGAGACAAAAGACATCAGGGCAATTATTTTCCAGATATGGCGCAAAATATTATGTCCCATCTCATGGGCAATCACCACTTCGATCTCATCCGGGGTATATTCCTTGACCAGATTGTCACCCAGAACAATCCTCTTGGTATTTCCTATGCCGGTGAACATCGCATTCGCCTTTTTGGTCTGCTTGCTCATATCCATCTCATAAATCCCCTCGACTTTGACACCTGCTTTTTCTGACAAAGCGATTAATTTATCCCTTATCTCACCCTGAGGCAAAGGAGTATAAACATTGAAAAGGGGCATAATCAGAACCGGCGCCAAATTAATCAGTAGAACCGTGAAGAAGACGAAGACAACAGAAACGTAAATCCACCAGGTTCTGGGAGCTTTCTTCAGAGCTAAATACACCCCTTCAATCACAATTACTCCGATAATGAACATAACCAGAAGCCCCTTGAGTTGCTCTCCGAACCACTGAAAAAAGTTCTGATTGGAAAGCTGATATTTCTGCTCCAGATGAAAACCATAATACCCTGAGGGCAAACCAGCTATAAAGGCTAAGATAATGAAAACCAGTGCATAAAAGAAAACTACCCAGAACCGCTTCTTGGTTATCCTCTCGATCTGACGTCTGAAGAATGCAGAAAGTCCGAGGAACAGAAATAGAATCAAAGCTAAAATCGAATATCCCTGGTCAACGAAAAAAAAGATATTCTTAGCTTTCTGATATTTAATCGCCTGGTCTAACCTATCTTTTTTCTGTTGCTCATCCTGAATTTGAGATTGTGCTGTTGCCTCTCCTTTTTCCTGAGCAAAGGCTAATCCTTGACAGATATTTAGCAGGAGCAAACCGGTTAGTACTAGTAAAATTGTTTTCCTGACCATCTTTTCTCCCCTTAAAGTGTTACTTTAAAATTATCCTGTAATCCCCATAAATTTTCCAACCTTATTTCGCAAGGCTAAAGCCTTGCCCTACGTTTACTATAGCCCACACGGTAGAACAGACATTCTTGTCTGTTCTCTTTGGTCAGACAGGAATGTCTGACCTACCTAACGTGACCATCGGGTCCCCTGACCCGACGAAAATCTCAGCGACCCTATCCTACGGATCCGTAATAGGAAAAGGGTCGCACTACGAAAAGATTTTATTTTTTTTGTAGCGGAAGGCTTCAGCCTTCCACGTTTATCATATCATTGGAGGTCTGAAGACCTCCGCTACATTTTTTCTTCTGATCTTTTGACCTTTATTTTAATCCTAAAACCTCTCGGTATCCCGGAATATCCATAAACCCGTGCCCGCTTATGTTGAAGGCGATGACTTTTTCTTCACCGGTTTGTTTGCACTGTAAAGCTTCATCGATGGCGCAGGCAACGCTGTAAGCTGATTCCGGTGCTGGTAAAAATCCTTCTGCCTGGATGAATGTCCTTGCATGGGCAAATACCTGTTTTTCATCCTGTGGATAAGCAACGGTATCAATATACCCTTTACTTCGGAGCAAACTTATGATGGGTGAACAGCCGTGGTATCTTAAGCCATCTCCCTTAATCGGAGGCAAACTGGTCTGATGGCCCAGGGTATACATTTTCAAAAGCGGAGTCAGTTCTCCGTGGTCTGCAAAATCGTATTTATATTCTCCCTGCAGATTGGGCGCTGCCTGGCTTTGCGCTGCGATGAATTTTATCTTTTTGCCCTTGGTCAGTACATCTCCCATAAAGGGTAAAGCGAACCCTCCGAAATTGCTTCCACCACCTAAACAAGAAATAACCAGATCCGGGTACTCGCCGATTTTTTCAAACTGAGCCTGGGTCTCCAGACCGATTATGGTCTGGTGCATCAGCACGTGATTCAGAACCGAGCCTAAACAGTAAATAGCATTTTTATCTTTCTTGGCATCTTCTATCCCCTCAGAAATAGCAATCCCTAAAGAGCCGGGATGGTTATGGTCCTTCTCGTATAATTTCCTTCCCACCTCAGTCAGGTTGCTGGGAGAAGCATATACCTCCGCTCCAAAGAGCTGCATAAATCCACGACGGTCATTTTTCCAGTCATGCACGGCTCTCACCCAATAAACTGTGCATTTCAAATTAGCTAAGCTGGCAGCGTAAGCTAAGGCAGTTCCCCACTGACCTGCTCCGGTCTCGGTAGCCAGCCTTGCAAAACCCTGCTCCCTGGCGTAAAATGCCTGTGCCAATGCAGTGTTGACTTTATGGCTTCCTGTGGGAGAGTAAAACTCGCTCTTATAATACATCTTTGCAGGTGTTCCTAACCTTTTTTCCAAGTTCAATGCCCTGAACAAAGGCCTGGGCCTGCCAGCCTGTTGATAGATGCTTAAAAGCTCATCCGGTATATCGATCCATCTCTCGGTGGAGAACTCCTGCTTAAGACATTCGGCTAAGAGTATCTCCGGAAGCGCTTTCAAGCGGGATTCACCAGTCTCGGGATCCTTGGGCGGTGGCAGAGGCTCTGGTAGATCCGGCAGAATATTATACCATCTTTTCGGCAATTCATCTGTGGTGAGCGTTATCTGTCTTCTTTTCATCTTTCTGTTCACCGAACTCATTTTTCCTCCCGCTGAATTAGGTTATAGGTGATAGGTGGTAGGTAATAGGTCAAACTTTATTGTTAATAATTTCATTTTCCAGTTTTTCCTTTTTTTCTCAGTATGAACTATTAGCTATTAGCTTGTAGCCTGTAGCTATTAGCCCTCCCATCTCCCCATCTTAGTTTTGCATTTTTGCTACCGGCTCCCTGCTACAAGCTACTTGCTTTTTTCTAACAGTCTTCTCGCCCTTTCCAGATTCTGTCTGGTTCCGGGCAAATCAGGAGAATATAATAAACTTTTCTCCCACATTTCAATAGCTTTTTTCAATTCCCCTAAATTAGCGTAGACATATCCTGCGCCGAAATATGCCTCACCATATTCGGGATTTAAGTTTAAAGCTATCTGGTATTCTTGCAGAGCTTTTAGATATTCTCCTCTTCTGGCATAGATATCCCCCAGATAGCGATAGGCAAATACCTCGGTTGAATCAACCTGCAGAGCTTTTTTCAATAGACTTTCTGCCTCAGGATAATTCCCCTGCATATACCGGATAACCCCTAAACCGGTGAAACCCCTGGGCTGCTCTTCTGAGATCTGAATTGATTTTGTGAACTCTTCTTCTGCTTTTTGAAAAGAGTTTTCCTTTAAATAGGCATTCCCGAGAATATAGTGAAACTGGGCTTCATACACTGGAGCCATCTGACTGGTCAGGTCGATGTTTCCAAGAATAATAAAGAGGATGCTGACGAATATAAAAGTAATCTTTTTCTTGATTTCTTTCTGCTCGAATATTTTCAAAATAGCAAAAGCAGAAAAAATCAGTAGAAAAGGGATTACCGGAATACGAAATCTGGTATTAACAAAGAAAAGAATGACTGAGAGCATGTAGGTTAGGATAAATCCAAGAACCAGGGAGAGCTTTTTCCATTCTTTAAGGGCTAATAAAATCCCCAGCCAGGCTAAAGGTAAGAGTATCCCTCCAGGAAAAGAAATAAATCTTTTCCACAGTAAAGGTCTTAAGAGATTTCTCGGATCAGACCAGAAGAAATAGATATTGGGATTTTCGGAGATTTCATATCCACCCAGGTAGAGAGCTATTTTTTTCAAATAGAGCTTTAAGGCAACAAAAGGTTCCTTTAAAATAAAATCAAATCCCTGTTTAAACCAGAAATCAGAAGTCTGTGATAATTTGAGTTCTTTGCCCGACAACTTTTCTGCCAGGGTTATGCCGTCGTAGTATATGCCGTACCAGGTAGTCCTGATCCCGGGCGCAACGGCCTTATAACCGGATGCCTGGGAATTATTCCCTAAATAGAAGTTTATCCCTCCCTGCCAGGAGATCAAAACTGAATCTTTACCTGCAAAATAGTTGACCAGGGTTATTGGCAAGATAACCAGGAAAACGCCTATCGCGAAGAAGAGGATGAAAGTGAATATTTTTTTCGGACTTATTTCTTTTCGGAAATAAAAAATTAGCCCTAAAGGAACTAAAACGGCAAATAGCAAAATATTGGGACGAGTGATTGCAGAAAGCCCCAAGAAAACTCCGCTAAGAAGCAATTTGAAAGACGATGGTTTCTTCTGATTGATCAGCAGGAGATAGATTAAAAGAAGGTCCAGAAAGATTATGAAGAAAGTGTCCAGAAACTCCAGGTCAAAGTAAATTAAAGGAGCATAGAGGCAGGCGAAAATGGCTGAGAGCAAGGCTACTTGTGAATTAAAAATCCTGCGGCTTGTAAAGTAGATTAAAACACAGCTAAAAGAGCCAAATAACATCTGAACGATTCTCAGAACATAAAGGTCTTCCCCAAAGACCTTTATAAGAAAAGATAAAAAGAAAGGATAAAGAGGTGCTCTGAAAAAAGGAGCTTTAGCCCAGAGCTTTCCTGAGACTATCTCTTTTGCCCAATCTAAATTGAAAAGGGCATCAGCAAAAGGGAAATCGAAAAGAGGAAGCCTTCTTATGCCCAGGAGGTAGATGAATCTTATCCCGAAAGCTAAAATAAAAATAAGGAGAGGTAAATAATTCTCCTTTTTTTCAAACTTCTCTTTAATCCAGCTCATAAATCCAGTTCGTCCCGCATAAAGCGGGACGCTACATCCGCTCATAACAAATTGGAAAAGGCACACTGTTCTAACTGACTTTAGTCAGGCATTCTTTCTCACTCTCCTTATAAAGGAGAGTGATAGGGTGAGGTCACGCCACTAAAGTGGCTGTGAACCTGAAAATGGAGGTCTGAAGACCTCCGCCCTACGGGTCGTACTGCCTTTATCGACTACATTTATCATACTACCCTCCGGGTGGCCGTCGGGTCCCCTGACCCGACGGAAGCCCTAAGCTACCCTGTCCTATCCTACGGGGGCTTGCTCCGGATCCGCAATAGAAAAAGGGTCGCATTACGAACTATGTCTTTCCGCCCAGGACTTCAAAATTTATGAAGTCCGCATGATGGATTATTATAGCTTCTATGGAGCGAAAACCCTGGTCCCCTTCATGCGAATGGGCAGCAATTAAATGCAGGACTTCATCCGGAACTCCGCATTTATAGGCTAACGCGGCGCCTGAAAAGGGATGTCTCAGAAATTTTCCTTTAATGCTCTTTGTTATCTTTCCCTTGACTTTGGCATATTCCAGCAATTTCCCCACATCGTGCAGAACCCCACCTGCAATCAAAACATCCTTGTCGATCTTGACTGAATTCCCATAAGCTCTTGAAACCACTTCAGCCACCCTCAGAGCGGTATTTGTAACTGCACGAGTGTGTTCTACCAAATTCACTCTGGAATCAGAAATTAACAGGGTGAAAGGTATTTTCTTCAAATCCTCCATATCCCAGCCACCCAACCTTATCCCCTCTTCCCAGGTAAAGATAACTTTTTCCCTCAGCTCCAGGTTCTTAATCTTTCTGATCTCCGGCAGGATTTTTAAGATTTCTTTTTTCATAAAGGTTTTTGTGTTAAAGTTTTTATTTTTAAATGTGTCGTCGGGTCCCCTGACCCGACGAAAATCTGGGAGCCTTGCCAGGTCGGGGGACCTGGCAAGCACTAGAGTTTTATTTTTATTTTCCTTTTTCCGTCTTCCTTTTTCCTTTTTTCTTTTATTAGCTATTCGGCATCTGTCATTGGTCATAGTTTTCTAAGTCTGAATTCTGCTCTAACAAATCCCACCTCATCTCCCCTGAAATTCTTGATGATCGGATAGGAGAATTTGTTCATCCTTCCGATTTGTTTTCTACTCAATAATCCCGTCTGGCTCAAGGTTTCGATTACTGCTGGACCAATTGCCCTTTGACCCCCATCAGCGATTTTGACCGCCATCCCCAATCCTTTACTTAAAATCCCGGAACAGGACAAAGCTTCCCCTCCTGCCTTTGCTAATATATTATTCTTCGAGGCCATTGCCAGGCTCAAATCCAGTCTGCCTTCACCTGAAACCATCTCCGGGTATTTTTTCATAGAATCAACTATGAGCTTATTCGATTCCGCAGTATTGTAGTCCTTGGAGCTGTAATTTACAAGATTGGAAAACCCAAGTGCCATATGGTAAAGAGGCATCGCATGAACCGGAACCCCGCAACCATCTATTCCAATGCCGATCTTTTTCTCCGGGTACTGGCATATCTCGGAAATCGCTTTTAAAATCATCTTCTGGACGGGATGGTTCTTGTCACGATAATTCTTGATGTCCCATCCGAAGTAGACACACAGACCCAACATCCCGGCATGCTTCCCAGAGCAATTGTGATTGACCTGGGTGAACTTTTTGCCGGGCGGAGGAATAATATTATTGGCAGTATAGTAATGCGGGATATGCACCCC
>JALHSU010000170.1 GCA_022865345.1 Candidatus Zixiibacteriota bacterium | reverse complement strand
CTAGTTGTATAGTATATGATATACGGGAGCTTTTTTTTGAGGTAATTTGTGAAGATTTTCACAAGGATAAAGCGGACCTAAATAATCTTAAATCGCAGAGGTCTTTATGATAGATACCAAAGAAAAACTTAACCAGACCTTCTTGGAGGACATCTATTCTATTCCTGATGGCGAAAAGCTGAAGGCCTGTATTCAGTGCGGAACCTGCTCTGCATCCTGCCCCACCAGTTATTCGATGGATTATACTCCGCGTCAGATAATCTCAGCTTTTCGTGCCGGAATGCTAGATCAGGTATTAAGGTCCAACACTATCTGGATGTGCGCCTCCTGTTATTATTGCACTGTAAGATGCCCCTCTGGAATAAAGCTTACCGACATAATGTATGAGTTGAAAAGATTAGGGATAAAATATAAGATATATCCTCCCAAAAATCCTTCCCCGGTGATGGCTAAGATATTTGTGGATACCATTAACCAATTCGGGAGAAGCGCAGAGACAGTTCTTTTGACCCTTTTCTTTCTGAAGACCAAACCATTTAAAATCTTAGATTTCGTTCCTTTAGGATGGAAGCTTTTCACAAAAGGGAGAATCGCCACTTCTAACAAAAGTATCAAAGGAAAAAATGACTTGGTCAAGATAATTGAGTATATCGAGAAAAAGGGGGTGGCTTGATGAGATACTCTTATTATCCCGGCTGTTCTTTAGAGGTGACAGCGAAGCCCTATGATGCCTCGGCTCGAGCTGTTTGCCAAGCTTTAGACATAGAATTGGAGGAGGTGGATGATTGGAACTGTTGCGGAGCCACTTCCTATATTTCAATAAGGGAATTAATCTCCTTTGCCATCTCCGCTCGAAACTTAGCCCTTGCCGAGAAAAAGAAGAACGATTTAGTAACCGTTTGTCCTGCCTGCTACACGGTTTTGAACAAAGCCAATATCTACATTAATGAAAAAGAGGATATTAAGAAAACTGTGGATGAGGCTTTGGCGGTGGCGAATTTAAAATATGATGGGACTATTAAGGTAAGGCACCTTCTGGATGTGATAGTTAATGATGTGGGGCTTCAGAAGATCCAACCAAAGATTAAGAAGAGATTGGAGGGACTTAAAATAGCTCCCTATTATGGCTGTCAAATCTCTCGCCCTCATGGAACTTTCGATGATCCGGAGTTTCCTATGACTATGGATAATCTATTTTCCTCTCTGGGCGCGGAAGTGGTAAATTTCCCTTTGAAAGCCAAATGCTGTGGAGGAATCTTGATAACCACCGAGCTTGAGGAGAGCTTAAAATTGATAAAGGATTTGCTCTCTTGTGCGCAGGATAATAAGGCGGAATTGATTGTCACCGCTTGCCCTTTATGCGAGATCAACCTCGAAGGTTATCAGAAGAAGGTGAATAAGAAATTTAAGACCGTTTTTTCTATCCCAGCGATCTATTTCACCCAGCTTTTAGGGGTGGCTTTAGGACTGTCCAAGGAAAAGCTTTTGATTGGAAAGGAATTGGTTTCAGCGGAGAAGGTTTTGGATAGATTTTATGGAGGTAAAAGATGAGCGATCGTCAAAATAGTCCTCAAAAGATTGGAGTGTATGTCTGTCACTGCGGTTCCAACATCGCCGGAATAGTTGATGTTCCTGAGGTAGTGAAATTCGCCTCTACCTTGCCCAATGTGACTATTGCCCGGGAACACAAATATATGTGTTCTGATCCGGGCCAGGATATGATAAAAAAGGACATCCAGGAGTTAGGTTTGACCCGGGTGGTGGTCTCCTCCTGCTCCCCTTTAATGCATGAGCCCACCTTTCGGCACGTGGTTGAGGATGCGGGATTAAATCAATACCTCTTCCAAATGGCAAATATCCGGGAACAATGCTCCTGGGTGACAGAGGACCGAAAAAAAGCTACGGAGAAGGCAAAGAAGTTAGTTGCGGCTGCAGTCAAGAGGGTAGCTTTGCATGACCCTTTGCAGCTTAAGGAGGTGCCGGTTAATCCCCAGGTCTTGGTGGTCGGAGGTGGAATTGCCGGGATAGAAGCTGCTTTACAGATTGCCAACTCTGGGAAGAAAGTCTATCTGGTGGAAAGGGAGCCCTCTATTGGTGGCTATATGGCAGAATTTGATAAGACTTTTCCTACCTTGGATTGTGCGGCTTGTATTTTAACTCCCAAAATGGTGCAGGTGAGCAAACACCCTAATGTAGAGCTTTTGTCCTACAGCGAGGTGACCGATGTCTCCGGCTTTGTTGGTAATTTTAAAGTGAAGGTCAAGAGAAAAGCTCGTTTTGTGGATGAATCGAAATGCACCAGTTGTGGAATCTGCTGGAATATCTGTTTTGGCAAAAGAATTCCCGCAAAGAGAGTTATAATGAAAGGGAAAAAAGTAATCGGCAGTAATGTCTCCTTAAAGGAAGGAGGAGATAAAAAATGGAATGGGTGAAAGCGAAGGAAATAATCAGCCAATCTAAAGAAAGGCGGGAGTCATTAATTGAAGTATTGCAGGATATTCAAGCAGAATATAACTATTTGCCCAGAGAGGTATTGAACCAGATAAGCCAAGAATTACAAATGCCCTTAAGCCAAGTATTGAGAGTAGCAACTTTTTATGCAGCTTTCAGCTTAAAACCCAGAGGGCGCCATTTAATAAATGTATGCTTAGGAACCGCCTGCCATGTGCGTGGAGGGGGAAGAATCTTAGAGAAATTGGAGAGGGAATTAGGAATAAAGTCCGGTGAAGCCTCTTCTGATCTTAAATTTTCGCTCGAAACTGTTCGCTGTATTGGTTGCTGTAGTTTAGCTCCGGTTATAAGAATTGACGAAGACACCCACGGACGTCTAAGACAGGATAAGATCCCTAGGATATTGAAGAAGTATACTTGAGGAGAAAAAGTATGGGAATGAAAATAAAGACGAAGGATGACCTAAAAAAGATAAAGGAAAAGGGGCTGAAATCCATTTACCCTGATAAAATCAAAATTATTGTGGGAATGGCTACCTGCGGATTAGCCACAGGAGCTGGAGAGGTATTCCAGTCTCTTTCCCAAGAAGTAGAGAAACAAAAATTGGACTTCATTGTTTCTCAGACCGGCTGCTTAGGGTTTTGTCAAAGAGAGCCACTGGCGGAGGTTCGGATTCCGGGAAGACCAGCTATAATCTACCAGGAAATGACTGCCAAAAAGTCAAAGGAGCTATTAACTGCATTAACCCAAAAAGAGATTAAGAAAGAATGGGCTATGGCTCGTTCGGGAAATGGAGCTAGCTCAATAAAAGATTCAATTTCTGAAGGGTTGCAGGGAATTCCACTTTATGACCAAATTCCTTTCTTTAAAAAACAGCAAAAGATTGCCTTGAGAAATTGTGGTTTCATAGATCCTGATAATATTGAGGAATACATCGCCCAGGGGGGTTATTTCTCCCTGGAAAAAGCTCTTAGAACTCTAAATCCGGAAGAAATTATTAATGAGATAAAAGAATCTGGGCTAAGAGGTAGAGGAGGAGCTGGATTTCCCACTGGGTTAAAGTGGAGCTATTGTCGAAAAGCACCGGGTGAGATTAAGTATGTGATCTGCAACGGAGATGAAGGAGACCCCGGGGCTTACATGGATAGAAGTGTGTTGGAAGGGGACCCTCACAGCGTGCTTGAAGGTATGTTAATCGGTGGTTATGCTATAGGGGCAAAAGAGGGTTATATCTATGTGCGGGCAGAGTATCCTTTAGCTATAAAGAAACTGAAGAAAGCCATCCAACAGGCAAAAGAATATGGGCTTTTGGGTGAAAATATCTTGGGCACAGATTTCAGCTTTCCGATTAAACTAAACCGCGGTGGAGGAGCATTCGTTTGCGGCGAGGAGACCGCTTTGATGGCTTCCATTGAAGGTAGGGTGGGGGAGCCCAGATTAAGACCCCCTTATCCAGCAGAAAGAGGCCTGTGGGATAAACCTACAAATATTAATAATGTGGAGACTTGGGCAAATATCCCGGTCATAATTGAGCGAGGTTCCGATTGGTTTTCTCAAATTGGAACTGAGAAAAGTAAGGGAACAAAAGTCTTCTCCCTGGTGGGCAAAGTAAAAAATACCGGGTTATTAGAAGTCCCTATGGGAATAACTCTAAAGGAGATTATCTTCGATATTGGTGAAGGGATACTTAATAATAAAAAATTTAAAGCCGTGCAGACCGGCGGGCCATCCGGAGGTTGTATCCCGGCCGAATTAATTGACCTAAAGGTTGATTATGAGGAGCTAACTCAGGCTGGATCAATGATGGGCTCTGGTGGGATGATAGTTATGGATGAAAACACCTGTATGGTGGATGTGGCCCGATACTTTCTCAGCTTTCTCAAAGACGAATCTTGTGGTAAATGTACAAGCTGTCGAGAAGGGATAATAAGACTTTACCAAATCTTGACTGATATCTGCGAGGGAAAAGGAAAAGAGGGGGATATCGAATTATTGGAGGATTTATCTTCTGTGGTTCAATCTGTTTCCCTGTGCGGATTAGGAGGGACTGCACCCAATCCGGTTTTGTCCACTATCCGTTATTTCCGGGATGAATATCAGGCTCACATAAAGGACAAAAAGTGTCCGGCCGGGGTATGCAAGGAATTGATTCAATATTTCATATTGGCGGATAAATGCACTGGCTGCATCTTATGCGCCAAGGAATGCCCGGAAAAAGCAATATCCGGAGAAAGAAAAAAACCTCATCTCATAGAGCAAAAAAGATGCATCAAATGCGGAGTTTGCTTCGAAGTCTGTAACTACGATGCGGTGGTGATAAAATAAAATGGAGGAAACGATGGTTAATTTAATCATAGATGACCAAAAAATAGAAATCGAAGAAGGCAAAACTATTTTGGAGGCGGCGAAAAAATATAACATCGAGATACCTACCTTATGTTACCACCAAGCCCTTGCCCCTTATGGATCCTGTCAGCTCTGCTTGGTAGAGATAATTGATTCTGGAAAATCTACACTCCGCACTTCTTGTAATTATATAGTTCGAGAGGGACTTCAAATAAGAACTAACTCTCCTCAAGTGATAAAAGCCCGGAAGATGGTGATGGAACTTCTTTTAGCCCGATGTTCCAACGTGAAACAGATAAGAGAACTGGCTGAAAAGATGGAAGTAAGAGAACATAGATTTAAAATAGCAAAGGAGGATTGTATCCTTTGTGGTCTTTGTGTGCGAGCTTGCACTGAAGCTGTGGGGAAGAGTGTGATTAACTTTGTCAACCGGGGGGAAAAGAGGGAAGTGACTGTCCCCTTTGATGAGTCTTCTGAGGAATGTATTGGTTGTGCAGCCTGTGCCTTAATCTGTCCCACTGGTGCCATTACCATAGAGGGGGAAGAGAACATATTACATCATGAATTGACCCTAGGTCCTCCTAAGGCTATATATGTTCCTACCTTGCAGGCAGTGCCTAATAAGCCGGTGATAGACAAAGAGAGCTGTATCTATTTTAAGACGGAGCAGTGTAAAATCTGCGAAAAATTCTGCGAGCCTCAAGCCATAAATCATCAGATGGTGGATGAATATAGAGATATCGAGGTGGGAGCGATTATCTTAGCTACGGGATTTGATTCCTTTGATCCCCAGATAGATAAGCGTTATGGTTATAAGGTACTTGACAATGTCATCACCGGCCTGGAGTTCGAACACCTGTCCAATGCTGGTGGTCCCACTATGGGAAGGATCGTCTTGAAGGACGGGAGGAAGCCGGAGAGTGTGGCTATCCTGCATTGTATTGGCAGCCGAGATGAAAAATACCACCCCTATTGTTCCCGGGTCTGCTGTATGTACTCTTTGAAAATAGCCCATTTGGTCAGAGAGAAAACTGAAGCTAAAGTCTATGAGCTTTACATAGATTTAAGGTCCTTTGGCAAAGGATATGAGGAATTCTATAATCGGGTCATGAAAGAGGATGTGATCTTCGTCCGGGGTAAGGGGGCGGAGGTAACCGATGTGGCGGAGAAGCCAGAAGAAAAAGGTAAGTTAATAGTCAAATGTGAGGATACCCTTTTGGGTATGGTCAGGAGAATTCCAGTGGATATGGTCATCTTAGCCACTGCCTTAGAGCCAAAAAAGGATGCCCAAGAGGTGGCTCGGATCTTCTCCATTCAGAGAAGCAGAGACGGGTTCTTCTTGGAAAGACATCCGAAATTGGCTCCGGTAGCAACGGCTACCGACGGAGTTTTCCTGGCTGGTGCCTGCCAAGGCCCCAAGGACATACCAGATACCGTGGCTCAGGGTGCCGCGGCAGCAGCCAATGTCATCGCCATGATAGACAAAGGGGTGGTGTCTATTGAGCCGATAGTGTCCTATATAGATCCGGAAAAATGCGCTGGCTGCAAGCTTTGTTTAACTCTTTGCCCCTATAATGCGATTGAGTTCAATGATGAAAAGAAAGTTTCCCAGGTCCAGGAGGCTTTGTGCAAAGGTTGTGGAACCTGTGTGGCTTCCTGTCCCTCCGGCATCCCGATTCAATATGGATTTAAAGATGGCCAGATCTTTGCAGAGATCGAGGGGGTACTGGAAACTGAGAAAGTTGAGGTAAAAAAATAGAAAAGGAATTTTTATGATTCAAAAAGAGTTTGAGCCTAAAATCGTGGGTTTTTTGTGCACCTGGTGTAGCTACACAGGTGCAGATATGGCTGGAACCTCCAGGATGAAGTATCCTCCCAACATCTTGATTGTAAGGGTGATGTGTTCTGGCCGCGTCGATCCTACTTTTGTCTTAAAAGCGTTTCGGGAAGGAGCTGATGGAGTTCTAATTGCCGGCTGTCATCCTGGAGATTGCCATTATATCAATGGTAATATGAAAACCATGAGAAGATACCCTCTTTTGGTGAAGCTTTTAGAGAGTTTCGGTATTGAAAATAAAAGAATAAGATTGGAATGGGTTTCAGCCGCAGAGGGGGAAAAATTTTCCAATGTGGTCAAGGATTTCACTTCTGTAGTGAAAAAATTAGGACCCCTTAACTGGAAAGCAATAGAGAACCAGATTAAGCCGGCCGAGATAATGGTGGAAAAGGAGAAGCCATTTCCCGGAGTTGAGGAGGTAAGAATATGAGCAAACCTAAATTGGCTTTATATTGGGCGGCTTCTTGCGGCGGATGCGAGATAGCAGTTTTAGAGATAAAGGAGAAAATCTTAGATGTAGCCAATGTATTTGATATTGTCTTGTGGCCCTGCGTGATGGATTTCAAATATGAGGATTTGGAGAAGTTGGGGAACAAAGAGATAGATCTATGTCTTTTTAATGGTGCTATTCGGACCTCAGAGCATGAACATTTAGCAAAACTTCTAAGAGATAAATCAAAGGTTATGGTTGCGTATGGAACCTGCGCCTGCGAAGGTGGGATACCTGGATTGGCTAATGAATTTGACAAAGAGAGTATCTTTCAGAGGGTATATTTAGAGACCCCCTCAACGTATAACCCAGATAAAAAATTCCCTATTGAAAACTATGATATGCCCGAGGGAAAGATTCACCTTCCAGCTTTTTATGATACAGTAAGAAGTTTAAAACAAACCGTTCAAGTTGAATATTTCATTCCGGGATGTCCGCCATTAGAGAAGACCACCTGGAAAGCTTTAGAGGCGGTGATAAAAGGGGATTTGCCACCGGTCGGTTCATTTTTGGGTGCCGGTGATAAGACGGTATGTGAGGAGTGTCCCAGAAAAAAGGAAGAGAAAAAGATAAAAGGGTTTTATCGCTCTCATTTGAAGATACCTGAGCCAGAAAAATGTCTTTTAGAGCAGGGGATCATCTGCGCTGGACCGGCCACCCGTTCTGGCTGTGAAGCGGCTTGCATCAAAGCCAATCTCCCCTGCTGGGGATGTTATGGACCACCTCCAGGGGTCTCGGATGTCGGGGCAAAATTCATGTCCGCTTTAGCATCGGTAATAGATTCGGATGATGAGAAGGAGGTAAATAAAATCTTGGAGGGAATTGTGGACCCAATTGGAACATTTTATCGCTTCGGCTTAGCCAGCTCCATTTTAAGAAGAAAGAAGATAAGCCAGGAGAAGAAAGAATGAAAAAGATAAGTATCGATCCGATTACTCGTTTAGAGGGACACGGAAGAATAGATATATTTCTGAATGATAAAGGGGAGGTAGCTAATGCCTATTTCATAGTCCCGGAGCTGCGCGGCTTTGAAAAGTTCTGCGAGGGAAGACCCGTGGAGGAATTGATGGTTCTGACCCCTCGCATCTGCGGGGTCTGTCCCACCTCCCATCATCTGGCTTCAGCCAAAGCCGCGGATGCGGTTTATCATTGCGAGATACCATCCGTGGCCAAGAAGCTCCGGGAATTGATGAACTCGGCTTATTACGTAGCGGATCATACTACCCATTTCTATGCTTTAGGAGGTCCAGACTTCGTGGTTGGACCAGATGCCCCAAAAGCTGAAAGGAATATCTTAGGAGTTATAAAGAAAGTAGGTTTAGAGATTGGCGGAAAAGTGATCCGCCAGAGAGCTATCTGCCACGAGGTGGTCTCGATGTTAGGGGGAAAATATGTTCACCCCTCAGCCGCTACTGTGGGAGGTATGGGAAAGGGACTCTCTGAGGAGGAAAGAAAGAAATGCCAGGAGATTGCAGAGGAATCAGTTGAATTCGGTAAGTTTTCCCTGAAGGTTTTTGGCGATATCGTGCTTTCCAATAAAGCCTATGTAGACTTAATAACCTCGGATGCTTACACTCTCAAAACCTACTATATGGGACTGGTGGATGATAAAAACAAGGTCAACTTTTATGAGGGTAAAATACGGGTCGTGGATCCAGAGGGAAAGGAATTTTCCAAGTTCGAGGGGAAGGATTACTTAAATCATATCGTCGAAGGGGTGGAACCCTGGACTTATCTTAAATTCCCCTATCTGAAAAGCGTCGGCTGGAAAGGGCTGGTGGATGGAAAAGACAGCGGCGTCTATCGGGTAGCACCTCTGGCAAGGCTGAATGCCTCAGATGGCATGGCTACGCCCCTGGCTCAGGAGGAGTACCAGAGGATGTACGAAACCTTGGGAGGAAAGCCGGTTCATTTTACCCTGGCTAACCACTGGGCGAGGTTGGTGGAATTATTATATGCGGCGGAGAGATTTTTGGAGCTGTCCAAAGACCCGGAGATCACTGATCCCAATACCAGGGTAATACCGACTGCCAAGCCGGACGAAGGGATCGGTGTAGTGGAAGCACCGCGCGGGACCCTGATTCATCACTATCAAACTGACGAAAGAGGAGTCACCAGGAAGGTCAATCTGATTGTGGCTACTATAAACAATCATGCCGCAATCTCCTTATCCATCAAGAAAGCAGCCTTCGGGCTGATAAAGTCTGGAAAGGAAGTGTCAGACGGTATTCTGAATATGATCGAGATGGCATTCCGGGCTTATGATCCCTGTTTTGGCTGCGCTACTCACTTTCTACCCGGGGAGATGCCTATGGAAATAAAAATTTACGACCATAACAGAAAACTGGTAAATGTGATAAGACAAGATTAGGTCAAAGAAAGAAGGGGGGCAGCAGTCCAATTCTTTTCATACGGGCCGGGAAAATAAAAAACCTTTAAGTTGATTCTCACCAGGTGCTTTAGAGCTTATATAAAAATATGACTGGCCTGGCAACGTACAGGAGCTTAAAAATGCCATCGAAAGGGCGGTAGTGATTAGTAAAGGTCCGCTTATCAACGCTTTAGAGCTGTCTCTCCCGATTGTGCCGGAGATTCCTCCGGACGAGTTCAGCCTGGAAGCTACAGAGAAAGCTCATATCCTGCGAGTGCTTGAGTGGATGAGATGGGATAAGGAAAAAACTGCCCGGGCTTTAAAAATAGATGAAGATACTCTCCAGAGTAAAATCGAAGAATATGGATTATTGAAATAAAAGTGCGCCTATATATATTGCCTCTGAGATTTTCAGATAAAAACCTGCTGAATAGCCTCTCGTTTGCTCTGGAGAATAGTTTCAAAATCCCGGTCGTGATATCTTCCAGTTCCTTTTCCCTGGATGGGGGGATGGATCCACTTAGAGACCAGTTCAACTCCACCTGGATATTATCACAGTTATTGAAATCAGAGGCTGAAGAATCGTGCAAGATTTTAGGCGTAACTTCAGTCGATCTTTTTGTCCCGGTTTTAACTTACGTTTTCGGTGAAGCCCAGTTAGATGGACGAGCGGCAGTAGTTTCCATTTACCGGCTCAGAGATGAATTGTACGGCTTGCCAAAGAATCCAGAAAAACTAAAAGCTCGTCTGGAAAAAGAAGCAGTTCACGAATTAGGACATACCTTCGGGCTAATACACTGTCAGGACCCCAGGTGTGTGATGTATACTTCCACCTATGCGGAAGAGATAGATTTCAAATCCAGGGAATTCTGCAGTAACTGCTCTTCCCTTCTGGAGAAGAAAAAGGACGACCTGTTAAAAAAAGAGAACACAGCTCAAGAGAGTTAGCTTGACTGGATCCTTTTGAATAAGACGCAAGGTAAAACAATCTGACGCAGATTTCAGTAATAGTCAATTTTCTTTTAACTGATTTATTTAAAAAGAGTTAATTTGCTCCTCCTTTTTAAAAATCGCAAAATTTGCGGTTT
>JALHSU010000169.1 GCA_022865345.1 Candidatus Zixiibacteriota bacterium | reverse complement strand
CGGATTGACTTCCCCTCTGTTTGAAGATTTTTCCTTTATTCTGATGCCTGAGTATCTTCTGGCAGATTTTCAGGCGCGGATAACTGATAGTTCAGTTTCGCCTGAGGATATGCCTCGCAACCGGATCTATCCGGTTGGGGCGGCACAGGGGTTTTTATTGGATTACTTCAAGATCAACTGGAAAACGAAGGCTCAGCAGGCGGGATATAAGTTCAGCTTTGCCCAGCTCTTCGGTGAATACTTAGGGGTCAAGAAAACTCAGGTGGAAAAACTGGTGAAGAAGGCAAAAGAGAATTATGGTTATGATCAGGTTCTGTTTTCAACTGATAAACTGATCCAGGAATATCTTGACGGGTTTAATAAAGAGTTGGAATCATTTGAAGCCCAGCCCGGGTACCGCTTAGAAATAGAGCTCAATACGAATGGTCTCAGCCGCTCCCGGTCCTCCTCTGCTAAAAACTGGGTAGTAGACAAGGGCACCCGTGAGCTACGCAACCACTACAACGTCTATGTCCTGAAGAACAGCCTCCTTAATCTGCAGTTGCACGATCTGGGAGTATATGAGCAGAACAACTGGGATGCCAGGGTGAAAAAGGTTGTCTTCTTCGTACCGGAATTTGATTCAATTACACTGGACGAGCAGCCGGTTACACTAACAGAAGGAACTCAGGTCAGGTTTAAGAAAATGGAAGTGAACGGAAATACCTGGAAGTTCACCTGTGCAAAAGAGGGAACTATAGAAATTTCTGACAACAGGGTGAAGATAAATCTGCTCCAATAAAGAAAAAGGAAAATTGAAGATGGAAGAAGGAAAATTAAAAATAATGACGGATGACGGATGTCGAATGACGGATAAAAACCGTAGGGGCGAGGTTGCCTCGCCCTAGTAGGTAGTAGGTAATAGGTTATAGGTAGTAGGAGGTAGGAGATAGGGTAGGGCCTCAAGGTCTTGTCCACAGGATCCTGGTGAAGACTTTAGCCTTGCTTCCTTATCAAAAACGGCTTGATAAATCAAGCCCCTACAGAAGACGGTGGTAGGGGTTCGATTTATCGAACCCAGATTTGCTCCGGGACAGACTGGAAGTCTGTCCCACTTGTTGGAATGACAGTGAAAGTCGAGCTTGGGTGGGGCTTGTCTTCAAGCGGACATCTGGGAATCAAAAAAATAATGAAAGAAAAAATTATATTACTTGTTTGCTGGGTGATTATGACTTTAATTTCTCAAGATGCAGCTGTTGGAGCAAACGCAGGCTCACTTTACGGTGCAGTTATTGATGGAGCTACACGTAAGCCTCTGACAGGCGTGAGCATTATGCTAATCGGAACTAAATCAGGAACAGCTTCAGATACTTCTGGACATTTCAGGATTACAGGCGTCCCATCAGGTAGCTATAATGTTGTCGCAGGCATGATAGGATACGAATCTGATACTTTGCTGGTCACAATAGAGCCAGACAAAACCACAAAGCTGGAGATAACACTTAAACCTCGACCGGTTTCACTTCCATCAGTAGTGGTCTCCGGCGAAAGGCTCGCAGAAAGAAGCTGTGTAAGCGACCATCTGATAGAGCGAAGAACCGTTCTGCTCAGAGAAGGGCAGATGCAAGACCCGATCCGGGTGATCCAGACCTTGCCCGGAATCACTTCTCTGGGGGATCTGTTTATGCCTTCGCAGATATATGTTCGCGGTGGAGGCCCGGAGGAAAATCTGTTTCTCCTGGACTGGACCAAAGTTCACTGGCCCTGGTATTTCGGCGGAATGAAGTCGGTGTTCAATTCTGAAATAATTGACAGGATAGAGCTTTTGACCGGCGGTTTTCCGGTCAAATACGGCGAATGTCTCTCCTCTGTCCTGAACGTGACCACACGCGATGGGAACCGGGAACACTTCTCAGGTGATGTCTCGATTGGGTTGATTAATACTCAGGCATTAATAGAAGGTCCTATAACTCCAAAGGGATTTTTCCTTTTTTCGGGAAGGCGCAGCTATCTTGATCTGGTAATGAGCCAAAGCGAGGGGTTTCCTTTGCCTAAGTTCTATGACTTTAATTTCAAAGTAGGTTATGAGCCGTGGCAAGGGCAAAAAGTCTCGTTTTCCGGACTTTTCACTGATGAGAAGATCGATTTCTTTGACCCTAATCCCAGACCGGGCATTGCGCGCCGGCTTTATGACCTGGGTAAATTGAACACCCAGAGCCTGGAATGGAAGAACATAATCAGCGATAAATTGTATTCTCTGACGGCTATTACCCGGGAAGAGGTGCGTTATGACGTTCAGATAGGGTGGGCCGAGGACCTCGATATCAAGGCATTAGATTTAGGTTTCAGGCAAGACCTTACCTGGGAGCTTGTGTCCAGGCACGAGATAAAGGCCGGCCTGGAGTTAGGGTATATGAAGCCCGATCTCACAGAGAGACTGCCTTTTTCTATTCATTATTTCGACCCCGTTGCAGACCCGAATGACCCTGCCACACCGCTGGTAAATTACAGGGTGGATAAGCCTTTGAAAAGGTACGGGACCTATCTTCAGGACTCCTGGAAAGTGACTGAGAGGTTTTCATTGACCGGCGGAATGAGATTCGATTACTTGAATTTAAACCACAACAAAGACCTCTTGCCCAGGTTAGCTCTGAGCTACGGGCTGAGCAGCTCGACGACTCTACGTTTAGCCTGGGGATACTGTGCTCAGAACCCGGAAATGGAACACCTTTCTAAAGACCCAACTCTGAAGTCAAAGAAAACCATACATTATGTCTTCGGACTGACAAAAAAGTTCGATGATACCTGGGCTGGATGGGTAGAATTTTACCAGAAAGTGTATAAGGATTTAGTAACCGGTGACTCTCTCGGAAATTACTCCAATGATGGCAAAGGCTACGCCCGAGGATTGGAGATGTTTTTAGAAAAGCAAAAAGGCAAGCTTACCGGCTGGTTGAGCTATTCGCTTGGAATGGCCAAAAGAAGAGAGTTTTTGGATAAGGTCGAATCATACTCTGATTTCGATCAAAGGCATATGGCTTCAATAGTTCTAGACTGGAACTTCTCCAGACGGTTTACCTTAGACCTGCAGTTCAGGTATACGAGCGGGCGACCTTACACTCCCACCATTCGTTACGAGCCAGTCTTGATCGGAAATCACTGGGAATATATGTTGGTTCAAGGGCCCACCAACTCGGAAAGGTATCCCTCTTTTCACCAGCTCAACCTTAGACTTCAATACGAGTTTTCGATGTTCAGCCGGAACACTTCCTTTTATGTGGAAATCTGGGACTTGTACAACCGTAGAAATGTGATGGGGTATGATTTCGATTTCAGCGATGAAACCGAAACCCATGTTAAGACGAGAACTTTTTATTACACCCGTTTCTTGCCCTCTCTGGGGTTACGGGTGAATTTTTAAGAAGGGGTCATTCTGAGTCCCCGTGAGGGGTGAAGAATCTCAGGCCGGACGAGTGGGATTCTTCGGTCGTCCAAATGGAATTCCTCAGAATGACAATTGAGAAGAGAAGTTGTGTCCAGATTAAAAAATATAATCATAGACGAAATCCTCAAACAAGGGAAGATCTACGAGGTAGGTGGGGTGGTAAGGGATAGGATTATTTCCCCGGTTCTGTCGGATAAGGATACTGATTACTTAGTCTGTGGTATCCCGATGGAGGAACTTATTAGACTTTTATCTAAATTTGGAAAAGTAGATTTAGTGGGGAAAT
>JALHSU010000168.1 GCA_022865345.1 Candidatus Zixiibacteriota bacterium | reverse complement strand
TTTGATGGATGGGAAAGAGGAGATAAAAGGTGAGGAGATGAGCTACTATCTTCAAACCCGTAAGGGGAAAGTCAAAGCAGGCCAGACTGAGTTCCAAGGAGGATATTATCATGGAAACGAATTGGGAAGAATAAAAGATGATGTTTTCTTAGCTTCAGGTGGCAGGTATACCACCTGTGATTTAGATACTCCACATTATTACTTCTATTCCCGGAAGATGAAAATAATTGCGAAAGACAAGGTGATTGTCAGGCCCGTGGTCATGTATATCGAAAAGATTCCGGTTGCGGCAATACCGTTTTATATCTTTCCCATTAAACCAGGCAGGCACTCCGGGTTTCTGGCATTCGAGGTGGGAAACTTTGTTTCCGGGGAATACTTCATCCGTAACTTAGGTTATTACTTGGCACCTTCGGACTACTGGGACCTGGAGACCAGCTTCGATTTTTTCGAAAATACCGGCTGGCTCGTAAGAGAGAATTTCAGATATGCGAAAAGGTATCTTTATAACGGGAGCATTGCCAGTTCCTACAAAAGAGATGTCTCTGAAACAGCTTTTAGCAAAAGCACTACTGAGTATTGGGACCTGGTGGTGAACCATTCGCAGACGCTCTCCCCGGTGACCAGGCTTTCTGCGAATGGAAGGTTCGTAAATAATAGCTCATATTATCGCCTGTATAGTTTTGATGCGGCAGAAAGAAGGAACCGTATCATTACCTCCCAGGCAAATTTAGCTACCAGATATCATGGTGCGGCTATATCCCTGGTGGTATTACGGACGGAGAACTTAGATACAGATTCAAAAACAATGAATCTTCCCTCGGTCAGTCTGACCCAGCCCGCTTTTTCACCTTTTCCGAATTTGGATCCAAAGGACAGGTCTAAGCTTGGCCAGCCCAAAAGATGGTACCAAAACCTGTATCTCTCATTTGCTTCTTCTTTTCAGAACTATTATAGCAAAATCAGGGTGAGTGACAATTTTGCCCGGAAGCAATTTGTCAGTCTGGATAATTCCTTTCATTTGACTTTTCCCCAGACCCTTTTCAGTTGGCTTATCCTGTCACCTAATTTAGATTATCGAGAGACCTGGTATTATGTTTTCTCGACCGATACCAGTCTGAGCCAGACACTGAAAAATTCTTCACCCGCCCGCAGGGGAACATATTCCGTAGGTTTAAATGCCAGGACCACGATCTTTGGGACTTTCCGTCCAAAGCTGGGCAGGGTAACCGGAATCAGGCAGGTTATGACACCCAGTCTGGACTTGATCTTTGTTCCAGAGATAACAAGGCATCTTCCCTTTGTCTACTATACCGGAGTGGGGAGCGGAGGAGGAAAAGCCCAGATGCTTAACTTCAGTTTTACTCATCTTTTGCAAATGAAAACCGAGAAGAAAGGTAAAGAGAGCAAGTTTGAGCTTTTCAATTACACCCTGAGCACAGGTTACAACTTCTTAGCCAAGGAGCACAAACTATCTAATCTTTCCTCCAGCTTGAGGTCAAATGCTATTCCCGGAATAGACATAGGTCTAACATTCACCCATGACCCTTATAATCTCGAAACCAAAGAGCTTGACCTTTTACATCCCCGCCTGCTGAATTTAAGCCTGAACACCAGTCTGTCTCACAGAGGCGTCTGGGGAGCTTCGGGACAGGGTGAAGGAGAACAAGGAAAAAACGGAAAGAGCTATAATTTCTCTTTAAGCCACAGGTATTCGGAGACCAGGTACTCCCCGGGAACCATTAAAAACCACTGGCTGAGTCTTTCCCTGGATTTCTCGCTGACCGAAAAGTGGCATGTGAACTATCTTACCCATTATGATTTTACCCTGAAGAAAATCGTCGAGCAGAGCTTTGTGTTTTATCGGGACCTGCACTGCTGGGAGGGCAACTTTACCTGGATAGCCAATGGAGTCAGGCAGGGCTACTATTTCAGGATAAATATCAAAGCCTTGCCCGAAGTCAAGCTGGAGAAAGGAATGGTGGGCATCAGGGAGCGGGGGTATTAAAACTCCTTATTTTATCAGCCCCGAGTCGGGTGTATGTATAAAAAAAAATTAGAAAAATAAAAATAATCCTTGACAAACCCACATAGGTACTATATTCTTTGGGGCGTAAACTAAAAAACCTTAACCCTTAGCCCAGATTAAGGGGGTGAGTCGATGACGAAAGAAGAACTGGTTTCCAAGATTGCCAAGGAAGCCAATGTAACCAAAACCCAGGCCCACAAAGCCCTGGCCGCCTTTTTCGATGGCGTGACCAGTTCCCTGAAGAAGGGGAAGAAAGTAAGTTTCGTAGGTTTTGGCACGTTCTCGGTTGGGAAGCGTAAAGCCCGCACCGGAAGGAATCCTCAAACCGGCGAGCCGATAAAGATAGCCGCAGCCAGAGTGCCGCGTTTCAAAGCCGGGAAATCTTTGAAGGATGCTGTGAGGTCGGGAAGTCATTGAAGGATGCTGTGAGGTAGAGAAAGATTTTATGAGTTAAAAAAGGCAATCCCCCGTACGGGAATTGCCTTTTTTATTTTTTTAGAGATATTGTTGAAAATATAGATAGATTACGGATGGTGAGTCTACGTTGGCACACGTTACGATAGCAAGCCGAACCTAAAGAATCTAGTTGCAACACTTTAGAATGGTTTCCCTTTTTTGCTTGACAAAATTTAGAAATCTTTTAGATTAAGTGTGACAAAGAATAGTTTTAATATTTTTAAAGAATGGAAAACCATTGGTTAGAATCCTCTTGATGTTTTTCTTGATTTTATTTTTGACGTTGCCTGCTTTTACTCAGTCTTTGGATACTGCTTGGGTGAGAAGATTTAATGGGCAAGCGAATGACTATGATGCAGCTAATGCAATAGTCGTAGATGATTCTGGTAATGTTTATACGACTGGGAGAAGTTACGGCATCGGAACAAACTATGATTGTGTTACGATAAAGTATTATCCTAATGGAGATACTGCTTGGGTGAGAAGATACAATGGACCATCATGTGACTGGGAGGAAGCTTATGCTATTGCTATAGATGGATATGGTAACGTCTTCGTGACTGGAGTGAGTTGGGGCAATGCGACATACTGGGATTACCTTACCATAAAGTATTATCCTAATGGAGACACAGCCTGGGTCAGAAAATATAATGGACCGGGGAACTTACAGGATAAAGCTCTTGCTATTACCGTGGATGGTTATGGTAACGCTTATGTTACAGGAGCCAGTATGGGCGATACCACAGGCTATGACTATGCTACTATAAAGTATCATTCCAATGGAGATACTGCTTGGTTGCGCAGATACAACGGTCCAGACTACTCCGAAGACGATGCGTTCGCAATAGCCGTTGATGACTCTAACAATGTTTATGTGAGTGGGACAACTGGGACGATAAAATACAATGCAGAAGGAGAAGAGTTATGGGTCAGGTCCTGGGGTGGTGTTGCTCTAGCTCTCGACGGTTCTGACAATGTGTGTGTGACCGGAGGTCAGGATGACTATATTACTATAAAGTATTATCCGAATGGTGATACTGCCTGGGTAAGAAGATATAACGGTACGGGGAATCCTTATTATTATGATTATGCTACTGCTATAGCCATAGACGGTTTCAATAATATCTATGTGACTGGCTATAGTTGGGGTGACCATACATCGCACGACTACGCTACTGTAAAGTATTATACTAATGGAGATACTGCATGGGTAAGAAGATATAATGGACCGGGAAATTACTGGGATGTGGCTTTAGCTATGGTAGCAGATGATTCTGGTAATGTTTATGTGACTGGATATAGTTCCCAAAATTGGATTTGGCCAAACGCCAACTATGACTATGCCACAATAAAGTATGACTCGTATGGAAATGAAATTGGAGTGAGGAGATACAACGGGCCTGGAAACTTGGATGACAAATCTTATTCCATTACAACAGATAATTATGGTAATGTCTATGTAACTGGTTGCAGTTATGGTATAATAGGGTTAGGTGACTATGCTACTATTAAATATATTAATTTTTTTATGCGCGGAGATACGAATGGTGATAAACAACGGGACGTTTCAGATATAGTTTACCTAATCAATTATCTTTTTAGGTATGGACCTGCTTCGAATCCTTCAGGATCAGGAGATGCCAACTGTGACGGGAAAGTATCCATTTCTGATGTGGTTTATCTTATAAATTATCTATTAAAAGGTGGATCTCCACCTCCTTGCTAAAGTCACTCTGTCCCCTGAAAAAGCCCTCTTTGAAAAATTGAGGGCTTTTTATTTAATAAACTTGAGCATTCACATTACTTACACCTCGTCCTTGAAAGTGACCAGATGGTTCAAAGACGGTTTTCTATTAAAAAACAATTGACATTTCATTGATTTGATGATAAGATATTACAAAAATAAGTGCTTTAGTTTTCAATTACCAGATGAGTTGATAATATGAAGCTTTTCAAAAATATCTCTGCTGACCGGAAAAACGAGATCTTTGGGGTTTTGCTCTGGGCTTTGGCTTTATTTGTCTTACTCAGCCTTATCACTTACAGCTATGCCGGAGACACAAAGTTCCTGAATCAGCTATCTTGGAACAGTTTGGGTAAGCTTTTCACTCATCCTGTAAAAAATCAAGCTGGCATTATGGGAGCTCTGGTCTCTTATGCCCTGTATTATCTTTTAGGTCTCTCTTCTTTTTTCCTGCCGATAATTTTAGTTTTCTGGGGAACTAATTTTCTTTTCAAAACTGAGTTTTCCACCCTTTTCAAAAAGACCGTCTATATCTTTGCCTTTATTTTCCTTCTGGGAATTTTTTTCTCTATCTCCTGGGCTAATGCCAGTGCCGGGCAAGATTTTTCTAAAGTAACCATAGGCGGATGGTTTTCTCTTCTTTCTGCTAAAATCCTGGTCAAGATCTTTGGGACCTTTGGCTCTTACACCCTCAGTTTAGCCTTCTTAATAGTGGTGGCTTTACTGGCTACACCCTGGAAGTTCTCTGAATCTTTGCTTTTCAGCAAATCGATCTTCCAGAGATTTTACGATCGGGGAAGCAAGTGGTGGGGGTTAAAAAGGATGGAGAAAAGAAGGACTCAGAGAGTTGAGGAGATCAGGGATACTTTGGAGAAGGACAAAAAAGATGAACATATAGTCGAAGAAATTCCACAGATAAAAGATGTCAGGCACGAAAGAATAGATTCGGAAGAGGAAAGGGAGGAGCAGGTAAACTTAGTCGGCGAATTGAAAAGCTCTTTGAGGTTAGTCCGGGGTAAAGAAGAGAGCAAGATCGGAGCTTATCAGTATCCAGGGCTTTCGATTCTAAATGAGCCTCCTCAGATAAAACCTTCAGTCACGAACGATGAGCTGAATCAAACGGCTAAAGTGTTAAGAGAGACTCTGGAAACTTTTGGCATAGGGATAGAGGGAGATTTAATTGAGAAAAGTCCGGGACCGGTGATCACCCGGTATGAGTTCAAACCTGCTCCAGGGGTTAAGGTAAATCAGATAATGAGCCTGTCAGATGACCTGGCTTTAGCTCTCCAAGCCAAGAGGATAAGGATAGTTGCCCCAATACCAGGAAAAGCAGCTGTGGGTGTGGAGATACCGAATAAAAGTCCGCAAACGGTATATCTTAAAGAGATTTTAGTCTCTCCTTCTTTTCAGAACACGAATCATCGTTTAGCTATAGCCCTGGGCAAAACTATTTCTGGTGAGCCTTTAGTGACTGACCTTTCCAGGATGCCTCATCTGCTGATCGCCGGTGCTACCGGCTCCGGAAAGAGCGTCTGCATAAACGTGATTTTGGCCAGCCTGCTTTACCGTCTTCATCCGGAGGAGATAAGGTTCATAATGATAGATCCCAAGATGCTGGAGTTGACCGTTTACAACCAGATCCCTCATTTAGAAAGGCCTGTGGTCACTCATCCGAAAGCTGCGGAGAGAGTGCTATCTGAAGCGGTAGTAGAGATGGAGGAAAGGTATAAGAAATTAGCCCGGATAGGAGTTAGGAACATCGAGGATTACAATAAAAAGAAGAAAAAAGAGGGGTTGCTTCCGTATTTAGTTATAATCGTGGATGAACTGGCTGATCTGATGATGTCCAGCTCTTTGAAAACCGAAGCTTTAATAACCCGTTTAGCTCAGATGGCACGGGCAGTAGGAATTCACCTGATCTTAGCTACACAGAGACCCTCAGTAGACGTTATCACTGGCTTGATCAAGGCTAATTTTTCTTCCAGGATAGCTTTTCAGGTAGCTTCCAGGATAGACTCCCGGACGATAATCGATGGGTCAGGTGCGGAAAAGCTTTTAGGAAGCGGGGATATGCTTTTCATCCAGACTGGCCATCCTGAGCCCCAGAGAATTCATGGAGCTTATATCAACAGCGAGGAGACTCAGAAAATGGTGGATTTCATTAAATCCCAGGATTACGTTCCCACTCCCATCGGAGTTTTCACCCGGGAAGACGATAAGCTGGAGCTAACAGAAGGATGGGATGAAAAAGAGGAGGATGACCTTTACAAGCAGGCAGTTGAGATAGTCATACGCCACCGGCAGGGTTCGGTCTCCCTTTTGCAGAGAAGATTAGGAGTAGGATATCAAAGGGCGGCCCGGCTCATAGACCAGATGGAGAGGGATGGGATAGTCGGACCCTATGACGGGAGCAAAGCCAGAGAGGTTTTGGTGGATAGAAGCTATTTGGAAAAAGGGGATTTACCTCTTGAGGAAAAAAAGAATGAAGAGAACAATATTTAGTCTTACCTTCGTTTGGTTCTTGATCACTCCAGTCTGGATTCATTCAAACCAGGGGTTGACTTCAGAAGAATTAGCTTTAAGGATAGAGGAAAAGTATAATTCTTTAAAAACTCTCTCCATCAGTTTTCAGGAGGAGATTAAGTCTGAGGATTTTTCGACTCTGCGCAAGTTCAAAGGGAAGATGTATCTGAAAAATCCGAACAGGTTCAGGATAGAGATGCCTTTGCAGGTGGTGGTTTCTGATGGAGATTATATCTGGGTCTATTCCAAAGAGAATAAACAGGTGACAAAAAATCGCACAGACAAATCAAAAGACCTTTTCAGGCCGAACGATTATCTTTTCAATTTCAGGAAAAATTATAATTATAATCTTGAGGGGGAAAAGAGAATCGCCGGGAAAAACTGTTATAAAATGGTTTATACTTCCAAGACCGAAGGCGAGTTTTTCACCAGGATCACAGTTTTCTTTGAAAAGGAGACTCTTTTAGCCCAGAGGATTGAGTATCAGGACCTGAATGATAACCTCACTACTTTGAGTTTCAGGGAGATAAAGCCGGATGTGGAGATTTCAGATTCCAGATTCGTGTTTAATCCTCCGGCAGGGGTGGAGTTGGTGGACTTGACCGGGATGGGCGGTAAAAAAGAATAAAAAATCTCTTAAATGTTATTCTGAGCCCGCCGAAGGCAGGACGAAGAATCTGATTTCACTGAAGAGCGAGATTCTTCGGTCATTCCGCCAAAGGCGGACTTCCCTCAGAATGACAATAATGGAAGGTTGTGGAGTAAATGGGAATAAAAGTAAATATAGTAAAACTTGGGTGTCCCAAAAACGATCTGGATTCCGAGGCTATCCAGGCTCAACTGGTCTCTTGCGGGTTTGAGTTGACCGAGGAAAAAGATTTAGCAGACATCTTTGTCGTCAATACCTGCGGGTTCATCGACGAAGCCAAAAGAGAGTCAGTAAATGCGATTTTGGAGCTTTCCAGATTTAAAAATGGGAATAACGGGAAAAAGATCGTGGTGACCGGATGCCTGGCTCAAAGATATAATTCCCAGTTATGGAAATCTATGCCGGAGATAGATGCGATTTTAGGGTTAAATGAGTTGGACAAAATAGGCAGGGTATGTTCTGAGATAGAAAAGGGGAATAGGGTTTGTTTTATTTCGCCTGTGCCTGAGGAGTATGAAGAATCCTCTAAGTCAAAAATGCCTCAGTTCTCACCTTATGCCTACCTGAAGATAGCAGATGGTTGCGATAATTTCTGCGCCTACTGTTCAATTCCACTTATCAGGGGAAAATATAGAAGTAGAAAGATTGAAAAAATCTTAGAAGAGGCAAGGACTCTGGCAGGAAACGGTGTCAGGGAGATAAATCTGATAGCCCAGGATACAACTCTCTATGGGCAAGATATCTATGGAGGAAAGAAATTACCTGAATTACTCTCTTCGCTTTCCAAAATTGAAGGAATCGAATGGATCAGGCTGCTTTATACTCATCCGGCTCATTATTCCGGGGAATTGATTGAAGAAATTGCCTCAAATGAGAAAGTTTGTAAGTATTTAGACCTTCCGCTCCAGCATATCTCAGATAAACTTCTTTTTCTGATGGGAAGAAAAATTCAGCGAAAAGGGGTTGAAAGACTGATTGATAACTTGAGAACCAGAATTCCAGATTTAGTCTTGCGGACTACTTTTATTGTTGGTTTCCCGGGAGAAAGCAAGGAGGAATTTGACGAGCTTCTGAATTTTGTGGAGAGCCAGAGATTCGACAGGTTGGGGGTTTTCACGTATTCCAGAGAGGAAGGGACTGAAGCCTTTAAATTAAAAGAGCACCTGTCTTTCAAGGAAAAAAACCAGAGATTGGATAGACTTATGACCTTTCAACAGGGGATTGCTTTTGAGAAGAATAAAGAAAGAGTAGGAGAAAAGGTCAAAGTCCTGATCGAGTCAAAGGCAGATGGTCCCAATGGAATGCCCGGTCACTACATCGCCCGCAGCCAAAAAGAAGCCCCGGAGATTGATGGGGTGATTCTGGTTAAAGGAAAAAATTTGAAGATTGGAGAATTTGCTGAAATCAAAATTACCGGGTGGAAGGATTATGATTTGATAGGGGAGGTTTTGTAACTCTGTAGGGACAGAACATCGTTCTGTCCATTTGAATTTAAGTTTCAAAGGTAATGATGATATGAAGACTGTTAGATCAAGGAAGGAGATAAAACCTCTTTTACCCCAGATAAGAAAACTTCTGGAAAGAGTTTACGGCAACAGGCTGGTGGATGTTTTTCTTTATGGCTCTTTTGCGAAAGGCAGAGCAAATAAAGAATCGGATATAGATATTGCTGTTATTCTCAAAGGAAAGGTGAACAAAGGAAAAGAAATAGATAAGATATGTGAGGTTCTATATGATTTGGAGCTGGACACTGGTGAGTTGATTTCAGTTTATCCTCTTTCGGAAAATGAACTTGAAAACTCAATTTGGCCATTATATCAGCATATCAAAAAAGAGGGAATAAAGATTTGAAAGAGATAAAAAGCCTAATCCAGAGGGCCAAGAGGTATATCAAAAGCGCAGAGATACTGTTGAGAGAGGAAGATTTTGATTCCTCAGTATCTCGCTCTTATTATGCGATGTTCTATGCCGCCGAAGCGGTGCTTTTAACAAAAAAATTGGATTTCTCATCTCATAAAAGCGTCATCTCCCTTTTTGGTAAGTATTTTGTAAAGGCCGGTATCTTTAAACCTGAAATGGGCAAAAGGTTAAGCAAGACCTTTGAGAAAAGATTGGTTGGTGATTATAGTTTTGCTCCTCAGGTTGGAAAAGAAGAGGCAAAAGAGGCACTGACCTGGGCTAAAGAATTTCTCGGGGATATAGAAGACTATCTTTCAAAAGAAGCTAAGACAAATTAGAAATAAATACCTTTGTTATGCTCAAACTCAAAGAAATAACCTGTAAGAACGCCTTGGTTAAATCCCGGATTTCAGGGGTGGATTATTGTTTGAATCCATATACCGGGTGTGAGCATAACTGTGCCTATTGCTATGCTATTTTTATGAAAAGATTTACTGACCATTCGGAGGAATGGGGGAGTTTTGTGGATGTTAAGGTTAATTTCCTGGAAAGGCTGGAAAAGGAGGCTAAAAGAGCCAAACCTGGAGTAGTGATGTTAAGCTCGGTAACGGATGCTTATCAGCCTTTAGAGGAAAAGTATAAACTTAGCCGTGGAGCTTTGGAGATACTTTCCAGATATAATTTTTCTGTGCATATCCAGACAAAATCTGACCTGGTCTTAAGGGATATAGACCTTCTGAAAAAGTTAAAGGACCCTGAGGTCGGTTTTACCATCACCTGCCTGGACCTTGAGATCCAGAGCAAATTCGAACCTGGAGCTTCGCCTGTGGAGAGAAGGTTTGAAGCATTGAAAAGGTTAAATCAAGAGGGAATAAACACCTTCATCTTTTTTGGTCCAATTCTTCCTTACTTCTCCGACACAGAAAAAAGCATAAGCTCGGTTTTCAATAAAGCGATTGAGGCCGGGGTAAAATATATCTATGTTGACAAGATGAACTACACCCCGTCCATCTGGTCCAGACTTAATAAGTTTTTGAGCTTGAATTTCCCAGAACTTTTATCTCATTATCAGAGTACTTATTATTCAAATGGGTCTTATGCTGAAAAACTCAGAGCAAAAATCCGAAAATTACATAAGGATTCACCCTTTGAGTTGGAGTTAGTATTCTAAAAAAGAGAGAGGATTATGGTCCTGGGAATAAAAATAATCCGTAAAGCAGGGCTGACTATCTCCAAGTCTGTTACCTTCATTCTGATTTTTATCTACCTGCTTCAGACTGCAGGACTGGTCTACCTTCTTTATGAGAGGGGAGAAAAAGTCAAGCTCATCCAGGAGCAGGAGCAGAAGATCAAGGAATTAGAGGACCGGGTCAAAATCTTAAAGATAATCGAGGATTTCAAGGTAGGGTTAAGCAAGGAAGATACTGTTAAGCTCGGCGGTGTCATTTATTCCGAAAGCAAAAAATATAGCTACGATCCGCTTCTGATTATGGCATTGATTTTGACTGAAAGCTCTTTCAAAAAAGATGAGGAATCGATGTTAGGAGCTCAGGGTCTTATGCAGGTGAAACCCTCGGTAGGGCAAGACTTAGCCAGAAGAAGCGGCCTGGAGTTAAAAGACTCTCTCTCCTTGTTCGACCCGGCTTTGAATATCCAGTTAGGGACTCTGCATCTTTTTGAGCTGATTCTGAAATTCAAGGATGTTAAGAAAGCGCTAATCGCCTATAACGTGGGTGAGGATGCCCTGAGAACGAAGATTAAATCAGGCGATAAACTCCCCACCTATTTCTTAGCCAAGGTACTTAAAAGATATAAGGAGCTTAAGGCCAAGTATGGCTGATCGGGTTTACAAGTCCAAATCGAAAAGAACTTCTTTCTGGATTAGAGTCTTTTTTTTAGTCTCCATTTTTTTTTCCTCAAAGAGCTTAGCCCAGGAAAAGATTGTACCTCTGACCAATGAGGTATTTTTGAGGCAGACTATAAAAGATGTGTTAGAGGATTGTCTAAAAGATGCCCCAATCGATTCACAGATGGTCTGGGTAAAGGAAGAAGGGGAAAATCAGTCTGCCTGGATAGTCAAAGAGGAAATAGTTTCGTTCCTTTCCAAAAGAGGGCCGGTCGGCGTAGGAAAAAAAGAGGGACAGGAGAGCTTCTCGCCGCTGTTGTCTTACAGGATTATAAAGCTGAACCTGGAATATCCGGAGATCAAAAGGAAAAAGCTCTTTGGTAAAAGCTGGATAACAAGGGAATCACAAGTAGCGATATCTTTTAGCTTGAGCGATCCGGATGGAAAAATCTTATGGAGTAAGAGAGGAGAGAGAAAGAATTCTGATCTTCTGAGGAAAGAAGAGCTTCTTTCACTGAATAACAGGCAATATCCGTTCTTATGCCCTGAGATTCCAGAGAGCACCTGGGGGAAGTATATAGAACCGGCTGTAGTTACTGTGGTAGTAGGGGGTTTAATCTATCTTTTTTTTGCCAACCGTTAAAAGGAGAAACATGTTTAGAAAATGGTTGTGTCTTAGTCTATTACCTTTGATCTTAAGCTGCGCTGCTGCCCGAAAGGAAACTCCGGTTCTGGGAGCTGAGGATCAGTTCGCTTTAGCCAAGAAAGAGTATAAGAAGAAAAAATACTCTAACGCAGTCATGGAGTTTCAGAAGCTGATTTTCAACTATCCGGGTGCTGCCTTTGTGGACTCAGCTCAATACCTTTTGGGGATGTGCTATTTCAAAGATAAGGACTACTCAAGCTCAGTTGGAGAATTCAAAAAAGTGCTTTCCTCTTTTTCTGAAAGCCCCCTGGCAGATGAGGCTTCATTTATGATAGCTTATGCTCATTATAAGGATTCGCCCAAGGCAGAACTCGACCAGACTAATACCTTGAAGGCAATCCAGGAGCTGAAGGATTTTCTGGATGAATATCCGGAGAGCCAGCATGTTCAGGAAGCGCAGAAGCTTTTATTTGAGGCACGTTCAAAACTGGCTCAAAAACTATATAATAATGGCCGCATTTACTATAAGTTGAAACATTACAATGCCGCTCTAATCTATCTTCAGGATGTGTTGGACCAATACTCTGACACAAAATATGCGGCTCCAGCCAGTTTCCTGATAGCGGAATCCTACCGGGAGCAGAAAAAATCTGATCTGGCAGAGCTGGAATACCGTAAATTCTTAGAGAAATATCCGGGGGATAAATTAGCCGGCAAGGTAAAAGCCAGGCTTAATAAATTGGATAAAGATATTCAGGCCAAGAAATAGGAGATCCTGACTTAGAATGCCAAGGGACAGAAAAAAAAGATTGGGGATTTTAGGCGGAACCTTTGATCCGATACACTGCGGGCATCTGATCCTGGCTGAGCAATTAAAAGAGGAGTTTAAGCTACAGAAGGTAATATTTATCCCCTCGGCTAATCCTCCACATAAGGAAAACCATCCCATCTCTTCAGCTAAAGACCGTCTGCAAATGGTCGAGATGGCAATTCGGGATAATCCGGATTTTTTGATCTCCGATATCGAGCTCAAAAGAAAAGGGAAATCCTATACCATAGATACTCTGACCCGGCTTGCGAAGCTCTACAAAGATTCGGAGCTTTTTTTTCTTTTAGGCTCAGATGCAATAGATGAGCTACCAACTTGGAAGGAGCCGGAAAAAATTTTTCAGAAGGTTAAAGTGGTGATCGCTTTAAGGCCCGGATTTAACAGGATAAATCCAAAGAATAGATTTGTTAAAAGAAGTCTTTTGATTCCAATAAACGGATTGAATATCTCCTCGACCCAGATCAGGGAGAGGGTCAGACAAGGAAAATCGATCAGATATCTGGTCCCTGCGGGAGTGGAAGAGTTCATACAGTCCAAAAATCTTTACAGGAGCTTATGGAAGAAAAATTCGAAAGATTTAGCCGGCAAAGACAAGAAATCCTAAAGACCTTAAAAGGAACCAAAATCCATCCGACTGCAGACTGGATCTACTTCCAGGCCAAGAAAAAAATCCCCAAACTTTCCCTGGGCACAGTCTACCGCAATTTGAATAATCTTCACCAGAAGGGAGCCATAAGGAAGCTTCAGTTTGGCACGCCCTTTGACCATTTCGATGCGGATACCTCTTCTCACCAGCATTTCATCTGCAAAAAATGCGGGAAGATCTACGACCTTTTTCTGGATCTGGAAAAAAACCTGAAGGCTGAAGCTCAGAAAAAAGTAAAGTTCAGAATCGAAAAGGTGGAGGTTGCATTTCACGGCGTTTGTTTAAATTGTTTAAAACTTAATCAATAGTTTTTTTTATTCGTATATGATAATGGTTATTGTTATTATTTTAAATGGGCTTTTTATTTTGAGGGGTGAGGATGTCCAAATCCAAGAAGAAGGAGATCGAACCGATCTCGCAGAAACTCTGCTGGCATCCCTACAAACTCCAGAAGCTGAACCTGCAGCAGTTCATCAAAGTGGTGAATAAGATCTTAAACGAGGAGTTAGAGATCCTGGATATACGGGAGGAGAAAGGAAGAGGAGACGAAACGCTATAAAGGGATCGATGAGGTAGGGTAAAGCCCTGGCTTTAAAAAAAGAACCGGGGCTTTTGATTTTTTGTAGGGGCAGACCCCTATGTCTGTCCGAATAAATCGGAGCGAACACATAGGTTCGCTCCTGCTTCGGCATCGACACGGACGATGCACTCCAAAGGCGTGGAGACGCATGCGATGCGTCTCTACAGAATTTTTTATTTACCGCGCTTATTACTATCCGCAGGTCCGCTGTTATAATGACCAATCAGCTCTGTGGCTTTGCCCTTTTCATCCACTACGAATTGAATCCGGAAATAATCCAGGCCATCCAGCATAAACCAGTGGTCACCCATAGATATGAGTTTGTATTTAGGTCTGTTTTCACGCTGATAATATAATTCTCCATTTTCAAACAAGATTTTTCTGGGACCATACTGGCCTGCATATATTTTCAGATTTTTCTCCTCGATTTTAACCGGATTGAGCAATACTTTTTTACCCTCTATTGCCCATTTAAGTTCAGCCTCTCTCTTTGGGTCTTTGACTTTTTCAAGCAATTTCTCCAGTGCTTTGAGATGAGCTACATCCAGTGCCTTCTCTTGAGGTACTTCAATGTTAGGAGTGATCCCCGTCCCTTCCCAGTTGGTGCCAGTGATAGGATTGATTGCCCGTCCAAAGGGCAGGCTCATACCTACATTAAGATAGTGAAAAATTTTAAAATCGACGGGATGGGCTCCGCCGCCGGTGGTCTCCCCGATTATGGTCCCTCTTTTTAAGTTCTTGAGATTGTAGGTGAACTCCTCTGCTCCAGAAAAAGTGTAACTGCTGGTAAGGACATAAACATCCACATCGGTCAAGCGGGGACCTTCAACGTATGCCTGGGTCCAGAACTGATGGATGGAATCGGACTTGCGGATGTAGAAGCTGTTGAGATGAGTCGGCTCCTTGAGAAGATAGCTGGAGATAAGCTGGATCATGCTGGGCGAACCGCCTCCGTTCTGACGCAGGTCGAAAATGATGGCATTTGCATAGGCTAAGAAATTCATAGCGGCAATGGCAGTAAATCCCGCATCTGTAGCTTCCGAAAAACAGCGGAGATCGAGGTACCCGATATTCCCCTCCAGAAGTTTTATCTCCTTGAAACAAAAGTTATCCCTGCGTCTTTGCTCAAGGTCTCTTTTTTTCTCCTCATCTGTGAGGGTATCTCCTTCAAACTTAGCAATCATCTCGTCAGATGCGAACCTGACCCCAAGATGCTTATCCTTACTTATTTCTTGGAGATCCTCGGTCAGCTTTTGACAGAACTGGTTTAAGCTGGTTATGTTTTTATATTTTCCCTGATCGTACTGTTTGTGGAGGTATTTCTCCATCTCCTTTGCCACCTCCGGGAAAACATAGACTTCATTCAATGCCCGGGACACGCTGTCGATTACGTCCAACTGCATTTGTGCGTCAATTAACCTGTCTGGTGGCTTTTGAGAGGGTGGCTGTGCCTGTACAGATTTCAGGAACAAACCAAACAGTGTCAATAGTATTAGAAAAAAAAGAATTAATCCCGCTCTAAACAATAAGCCCTGCATTTTACTCTCAGCTTCAAACTTTACTTGGGACATAACACCTCCTTTTTAAGTTTTATGGTTTATTTTTCAAATCCAAGCTCAAGGGAATCCCTCCACGGTGGTAGAGGGTTGCCCAAGGCTGATCTCCAGATAATTCGATAAAGCCTAAAGAGCGATAGAGATTATAAGCTGCAGTTAATCTTGGACTGGTGAGTAAAATTACTCTCTTGGCACCTGAGTTTTTCGCTTTTTCAATTGCGGCAAGTGCAAGTTTACGTCCTACCTGCTGTCTTTGAGCAGTTCTTTTAACCGCCATCTTGGTCAGCTCATAGGTATGTCTATCATGTTTGATTAATGCAGTGGTGCCAACAATTTTACCATTCAGGCGGGCAAAGAGAACAAACCCTCCGGGCTTGATTATTCTTTCGTAAGGGCTGGAAAGTAATTTTTTATCCTCTTTTTCCACTTTAAAGTATTCCCTGAGCCATTCATAGTTGAGTGACTTGAAGTATTTTTTAAACTGTGGCTGGTAATTTAGGATTTGAATTCTCTTGAGCTGGCGATTTTTGATTCGTTGAGTTATTCTTTCGTACATCCCCTTTTCCTTTAAGGCGTCCTCTAATCTTTCAACTGTTGCTAGAAAATCATCACCCGCTTCACTCAAAAGGTCACTTGCCGCAGATTTGAAATCTTTCCAAACCGGCTCAAGCGAGGATAGGGCTTTTCTGCCCTTTTGGGTGAGTCGCAGAAGCCTTTTGCGTTTATCTTTTTTATCACTAATCGATTCCGCGAACCCTCGGCGTGACATCTCTCCGGCAATCTGATTGATAGCTGGATGGGTCATCCCTAAAGCCTGAGCTGCATGGGTAACTGATATTTCACCCGATTCCTTCAAAAGATAAAAAAGTGGAAACCAGCGCGGCTCAAAATCCAAAGATAGCTCCTGGTAAATGCGGGCACCATCCTTATAGAGCCACTCTGTCAAACGCCTTAACCTGCTGGCGATAGCTAAGGGCCCAAGCTGTCTTAAGAGGTCCATATGTAGGTACCTTTTTACTCTCCTTAATAACTATAAATATTACGTAAGTACTTACATATTTGTTCCAAACTTTTTATATTAAATTAAAAAAATATTACCCCCGTCTGAGCTGAGGATTCTACTTTTTGAAATTTATTAATGCATGGGCATGGATCGCCATGCCTCTCTCCAAGAACAAATTGCAGGGGTACCAAATTTTGAACCCCTACGCCAATATGAATTTATTGATCTGCAACAAAAAAGGGGGCGCGGGAACCCTTGTGTTTCAGCCTATTAACAAGATTAACAACAAATTAGCCAATTACCTCGATACCCATAATAACCCATCATAACCCAAGAAAACCCAACTCCAATTGAAACAAAATTTAAACAGGAGATAGGGGGGTAGCGTCCCCCTATCCCTATTTGTGCAAAATTACATCTGCCTGAGAGAATCTCTACGGGATTTTATGGGGAAACCTTACTAACGGTCGCATTTCAGCAGGCACAGGGTGTGAGAAGATTTTCAGGTTGGGAAAACGTCAGGTACAATAGAGTAGCGAACATTGAATTACGCGAAAAAAGTGAAAACTCCTCGGGCAGAGCTCAAACCTGCAACTTGACGGTTAACAGACGCTCACTCTACCAGTGAGTTACCGGAAAAGATAGGTTTTTTTAGCTATTGACAGCAGAGACATATCTCGATACGTCTCTACGATCTTGAGAAGCGAGTGAGAATAAAGAAGGCGTCCCTCGTACGGGACGCCTCTTGCAATTTCCTCGTTTCAGCTACCGAACGAACCGTTCAAACAGGCAAGCCGCAACAATTCAGTCCATCGTCATTTCCTGGTTGTGAACGACCAGGTCGTGGACCATTTGCTCGTACCGTTCGCGTTGGTCGCGTTCACGCGCCAGTAATGGAGCGTCTTGCCAGCAAGCCCGGTGACAACCGTCGAGGTCGACGTGATGCCGGATCGATCATACACGTTCGTATTAAACGACTGGTCCCAACACACCTGGACGCGATAGGACGTCGCGCCAGAAGACGCATTCCACGTAAGCGTCGGAGATCTCGGCACGTTGTTCGCACCGTTGGCCGGGGACACGAGCGTGGGCGCCGCAGGACCCATGCCTGTGCCTGTCGTGAAGCTCCGGACCGTAGACCAGTTGCTCGTGCCGGCCGCGTTGGTCGCGTTCACGCGCCAGTAATACAGCGTGCTGGGGGCCAGCCCGGAAACGCTCACCGAGGTCGAGCTGATGCCAGCGTGATCGTACACGGTCGTAGTGAATGCCGAGCTGGTGGAGACCTGGACCCGGTAGGATGTCGCGCCAAAAGACGCATTCCACGAGAAAGCGACAGGAAGCGTCACGCCGGTTGCGCCGTTCGCGGGAGAGCTCAGTACAGGAGGCGCGGGTACAACCGGGGGCGTCGTGCTGATGATCGAGTAGAGAAGCCTGTTGGCCGTCCCCATGGGAAGACTGGTAATCACGCCGGTCGTGGCATTGCCGATTATGGCGTTGTGAACCGAGGCAGGCGTCGCAGTGGGGTTCGCTTCGAGGTACAGAGCGGCTGCGCCCGCCACGTGCGGAGCGGCCATCGACGTGCCTGACATGGTCGTTGTTGCAATGTCCGAGGTGTAATAGTCCGACGTGACGTTGACCCCGGGAGCCTGAACGTCAACGATGCTTCCGTAGTTCGAGAAATAGGCGAACGCATCGGAGTTGTTGGTCGCGCCCACGGTGAGCGCCTCACCGACGTCAGCAGGCGACTGAGTCGAGGCATCGGCTGACAAGTTTCCGGCGGACACGCAATAAGTCACCCCATCGGCAATCGAATTCCTGACGGCCTGGTCGAGCGCCGCATCCAGGGGCCCGCCGAGGGACATGTTGGCGACCGCAGGAGTAGTGGTGTGATCTCCTGTTACCCAATCGACCCCGGCAATCACCTGAGCGTACGTGCCGTGGCCAGTGTCGTCCAGCACGCGGACGGCGATCAGGCTAACAGCCTTAGCAACGCCATAGGTCGCCCCGCCAATCGTGCCCGCAGTGTGCGTACCGTGGCCATTGCCATCCGCCGCTGTACCGCCCGTTGTGATGGCGTCATAACCGGTAACCGCACGGCCGCCAAAGTCCACGTGCGTGAATCGGATGCCGGTATCGAGACAATACACATCAACTCCAGCACCGGTTTGGTTGTAGGTATAGGAGTTGTCCAGAGGAAGGGCCCGCTGATCGATCCGATCCAGTCCCCAGGTAGGATTAGTCTGGGTAGCATCCATATGCGCTATCTGATCCTGCTCTATGTAGGCGATGCGCGGATCGTTCCGTAATGCCTCGACCACGGCAGGGGAAAGCTTCCCTGCAAATCCTTTGAGAGCATGCTTGTAGCGAAAATCCGCTTTGAGAGTATACCGCTGACCGATCTCATCCACGTCTTTGTCTACATCTGCAACTGATTCCTTAAACACCACGATATAGGAACCAGGAATATATTTTGCCCCCGGAGTTTGGTTGAACAAAGGAGCCAGTTGTGCTTGGGGTCCCGTGATCTTTTGGGTTTGCTTGGAACAACCGCCCATCAGCATTGCCAGCACTACTCCTGACAACAGCAACCAGAAGAACAACTTTTTCATATCAAACCTCCAAAAAAATTAAACTTTTCTGGGAGAATCTGTTCACTGAAAAAGAAAACTGAAATACTTCAAGCGATTCTCTATAAAAATCACCTCCTTCATGAAAAAGTTAATAAGACCAGTTCCCCTTTATAAGAAATGGTCTATGTCCGCTTCCTCGCCTCCTTTAATCGGTTTAGAAGGCTAACTTTTTAAAGCTTCAAAAAAGAATAACAAGTGAGCGTGAATGAAAATCGAAGTATATTCTGAAGTAAAAATAAAACCGGTTTCCATTTTTGTCAAGTAAAATTTAGGGGGCGTGGGAACCCCTTGTTTTTCAGCGTATTAGATAGATAGTCAAGAGTTTACCTGGATTCCTCAAGACCCATCATAACCCAAGAAAACCCATAATAACCCAACCCCAATTGAAACAAAATTGAAACAAAAGCCTGTAGAGAGGGGCTAACTTCTTGTAAATCAAAGGGGAAATTCCCACAAACTTATTGACCTGAAACAAATTTAATAGTATCATAACTCCTGCAGGTCAATTATGTCCGAAAGCGGAAAAAAGAAGAAACGCCTTTTCTTAATCGACGGGTCGGCTTTAGCTTATCGATCCTATTTTGCCTTCATCCGAAATCCTCTGATTAATTCCAAAGGTGAGAATACCTCAGCCGCTTTTGGATTTGCCAATTCCCTTTTTAAAATCCTGAAAGAGGAGGAGCCTGACTATATCGGGGTGGTCTTTGATACTAAAGCCCCAACTTTCAGGCATGAAATCTACAAAGAATATAAATCTACCCGTGCCAAAATGCCGGATGAGATGGTCTCCCAGCTTCCTCGAATAATGGAGTTGGTTAAGGGGATGAATATTCCCGTCCTGGAGATGGAGGGATTTGAAGCGGATGATCTGATGGGCACTTTAGCTCGTAAAGCCGAAAATAAAGGTTTAGAGGTGATTCTGGTAACCGGAGACAAGGACTTTTTACAGTTGGTGGACGAAAATATTAAGGTTTTGAATCCGAGGAAAAGCGGAGAGGAGATAGAGGTCTATGACCAGGAAAAGGTAAAAGAAAAATATGGAATCCCTCCGGAAAAAGTTATAGACCTTCTGGGATTAATGGGGGATGCCTCGGATAACGTTCCAGGGATTCCGGGAGTGGGTGAAAAAACCGCTGTGGAATTAATTCATCAATTCGGAGATCTGGAAAAAGTCTTAGCTAATGCAGATAAAGTCAAAAGAAAAAATGTCTCCCGGAATTTGAAAGAGCATGCAGACTTGGCTAGACTCTCTAAGAAGTTAGTAACCATCGAGACTGATGTACCCATCGAACTGGATCTAAAACAGCTTTCCAGAAGTGAGTTTGACCTTCCGAAGTTAAAGGAGCTTTTCAAGGAATTGGAGTTCAGCAAATTCCTCCAGGAGGTCACTTCTGGGGAAAAGCTGGAGAAGGTCAAATACAAGACCGTGGAGGATGAAGAGGAGTTCAAGAAGCTTCTTGACAGGATTGTTGAGAAAGGCGAGTTCGCAGTGGATACTGAAACCTCCTCCATAAACCCGATAGTGGCGCAGTTAGTGGGAATATCTATAGCTCTGAAAAAAGAGGAGGCATTTTACATTCCGCTCAGACATACGGAGGGTAAAAATCTAAAGATCGAACTGCTGCTCGAAGAGTTCAAGCCTGTTTTAGAAAACGAATCTATAACGAAAATCGGTCAGAACTTGAAGTTCGATTTAGAGATTCTGAAAAATGAGGGAGTCGAGCTTAAAGGTATAGGTTTCGATACTATGATCGCCTCCTATCTTCTGAATCCCTCCGGAAGACAGAACAGCCTCTCCAATTTAGCCTTAGAGTATTTAGATTACAAGATGATGCCGATCTCGGATTTGATCGGGTCCGGGAAAAAACAGATAAGTTTTGCTCAGGTTCCGATTAAATCTGCTTCCAGATATTCCTGCGAGGATGCAGATTTTACTCTAAGGCTGAAAGAAGTGCTGGAGCCTAAGCTAAAGCAGGCTCTTCTGGATAACCTTTTCTATGAGGTGGAGCTGCCTCTGATACGGGTTTTGGCTGAGATGGAGATGACAGGGATTTCAATTGACGTAGATTACCTGAAAGAGCTTTCCGAACAGATGGAACTCGAGTTATCAAAACTTGCCAGGCAGATCTATAAATTGGCTGGCAAAGAGTTCAACATCAATTCTCCTCAGCAATTGAGCAAGGTCTTATTTGAGGATTTAAGACTGACCCCCCTTAGAAAAACAGCTAAAAAAACCCTCGATTCTACTGATTTCGGAGTCCTGGAAAAATTAGCCAGGGTTCACCCACTTCCTCAGAAGCTTTTAGAGTACCGCCAGCTTTTCAAATTGAAATCCACCTATATCGACGCTCTCCCTGCTCTGATCAACAAAAAGACCGGCAGAGTGCACACCTCATTCAACCAAACAGTGACTGCAACTGGAAGGCTTTCCTCCTCCGAGCCTAATTTACAGAATATCCCGATCAAAACCGAGATCGGCAGCCGGATCAGGAAAGGGTTTATCCCCAGGAACGAGGATTATCTTTTGTTATCAGCGGATTATTCTCAGATCGAGCTGAGGATTCTGGCTCATTTCTCAGAAGATGAAACTTTGATGGAATCTTTTTTCAAAGGCGAGGATATTCATACCCGAACCGCAAGCGAGGTCTTCGGTGTACCCATAAACAAGGTTGCTCCTGAGCAGAGAAGAGTTGCCAAGACTGCCAATTTTGCCATAATCTACGGGGTAAGCGCGTTCGGGCTCTCCCAGCAGACTGATATGACTCCCAAAGAAGCCTCGATGTTTATTGATATCTATTTCAAAAGATACCCTAAAGTTCAGGAGCATCTGGAAAACTTAATTGAGAAAGCCAGAAAAGATGGGTATGTCACCACGCTTTTAGGAAGAAGAAGGTATATCCCGGAAATTGAAAGTCCCAATCGGCAGAAAAGAGAGTTCGCGGAAAGGGTCGCCATCAATACCCCGCACCAGGGCTCAGCCGCAGATTTAATCAAAGTGGTTATGATCGAGATAGCTAAAATCCTCAAAAGAAAAAAATCCAAAATGATTCTGCAGGTGCACGATGAGTTGGTATTTGAGGTGCACAAATCGGAGCTGGAGGAAATTAAGGAGATGGTAAGGGATAAGATGGAGAATACGGTTAAATTAAAAGTCCCGATCAAGGTGGATATAAAAATAGGGAAAAACTGGCTGGAAATGAGTTAATAAAAACAGAATAATGATGGATAACTGATGACGAATAACGGATAAAAGCTATAGGGGCGATCCGCCGCAGGCGGACTCGCCCAATATGTAGGGCAAGGCTTCAGCCTTGCGAAGGCTCTTATTCGTAGTGCGAAGCCGTCAAGGTCTTGAGACTTTTAGCCTCGCATAGTGTAGGATGGAATAGTGTTTTGTCCTTACAACAATTGAATTAAGAGGATGCTCTCTGGGATTGTCATTCTGAGCTCTGCCAAAGGCGGAGCGAAGAATCTGTGTGGATTCTTCGGTCACTTCGTTCCCTCAGAATGACATAGAAAGAAAACAAATATGAAAATAATCGGCATCACAGGCGGGATCGGCTCAGGTAAAACTGAGGTGGCAAATATTTTCAAAAAATCAGGGGCGAAAATCATTTCTGGAGATGAAATAGGCAAAGAGGTGGTGGAGAAAAATCGGTCGGTTCTCAAAAAACTGGTCAGGATATTTGGAGAAGGAATATTAAGTAGTAATAAGGAGCTTAATCGAAGGAAGCTGGGCAAAGTTGCCTTCTCATCCATAGAAAACAGGGACAAATTGAATACAATCGTTCACCCTTATCTTCTTTCCAATCTGAGGAAACAAATCAGGGAACATAGAAAAAAAGGTCCGGGAATTGTCATTGTGGATGCGGCTTTGATTATCGAATGGGGGCTACAAAAAGAGTTAGATTATCTGATCTTAGTAGAGTCAAACCTGAACAACCGCTTAAAAAGGCTAAAACATAATTTAGGTTATACTCAAAGGGAAGCTTTGAGCAGGATTAAAGCCCAGATAAATCACAAGACCAGACGAGGATATGCTGATTACATTATTAGAAATGATAAAGACTTAAAAGAATTGAGGGAAAAAGTTCTTTTTTTGTGGGAGAAACTCATCTCTAAAATGGTTAGACAGAGGAAGACAAGCGGGACAGGAATTGAACTCCTTCCCTAGCAGGGATGATGTAGTTGCCCAATTTATTGGGCATTTTTGTCCGAGCAACGGATCTGTAAGACTCGATAAATCGAGAAACTACAATTTGGACATAACTTATCTGTAAAGCAAAAATTGGCCTAAAATGATTTGACAAAGAGATTTAATTTGATATATTTTCACTATGTTACAAATTTCACAAGGATTATTTTTTGGGACTTGTATGAAAAAACTATGCAGGAGGTAAAATGCCGATCTTGGATTCTAAAACCGGAAGTATAAGAAAAAACTACACCATAGAAGAACTGATCGAAGCTGCCAATTTGATGAGGGGTTATAACATGATCTCCCTTTGTGCGGCTGGCTCAGGCCATTCGGGCGGAACTATGTCGATTATGGATATCTGCGCAGCTTTATACCTTTCAGTTGCCCGGCACGACCCCAAAAACCCGTCCTGGGAGGACCGGGACAGGATTATCTGGTCAACCGGCCATAAAGCACCATCGCTCTATCTGAGCCTGGGGATCTCAGGATACTTCGATATCGAAGAGGTGGTGACCTTAAGAAAGCTCTATTCACCTTTTCAAGGGCATCCACACTGGTTAAAACTCAAGGGAGTTGAAGCCTCAACTGGCTCTTTAGGTCAGGGGTTGAGCATAGCGAACGGAATAGCCTTAGCTGCAAAGTTAAATAGCAAAGATTATTATATCTACGCCTTGACCGGAGACGGAGAACATCAGGAGGGACAGATCTGGGAAGCAGTAATGGAGGCAGGGCATTATAAATTGGATAACCTCATCAACATCATTGATAAGAACCGCCTGCAGATAGATGGCTGGGTTGAAGAGGTAATGAATATCGACCCGATCGTGGATAAGTATAAGGCTTTTAACTGGAATGTGCTGGAGATAGATGGGCATAATATGAAGGAGATTTTGGAAGCTTTTGAGAAGGCCAGAACCCTCAAGGGTAAACCCACTGTCATAGTTGCGCATACGATCAAGGGCAAAGGGGTAAGCTTTATGGAAAATGTAGCAGGCTGGCACGGAAAATCGCCAGTTTGCGAACAGATGGATAAGGCTTTAGAGGAATTAGGACTTCAAAAGAAATTGGACCGGGACAGGCTTTTCAAAAAAGCAGACGATTACCAGGCTAAAGTTTCTACGGAACTGGAAGCGAAAATGCCCAAGTTCAAAAAGGATTATTTCTGGAATAAGCAACCGAACATGAAAGTGAAGATGGACCCAACCAGATTAGGGTTTGGCAGGGCTCTGGATGAAAAAGGTGACGACGAGAGGATTATCTGCCTGGGTGCGGATATCTCCGGCTCAATCGCCATAAGCCAGTTCTATGAAAAGCACCCTGAAAGGAAAAGAAGATTCCTCAGCATGGGGATAGCTGAGCAGAGCGGAACCGGAGTTGCTGCAGGATTAGCCAAAGAAGGCAAGCTCCCGATTTTCGGCACCTATGGGGTTTTCGCCGCAGGCAGGAATTTAGACCAGCTCAGAACCACTGTCTGCTACGGCAATTTAAACGTTTTCATAGCCGGCGCACACGGTGGCGTCTCGGTAGGCCCGGACGGAGCCACTCATCAAGCTCTGGAAGACCTTTTCCAGATGTGCGGGCTTCCCAATATGCATGTGGAAGTCCCTTGTGATTCGATCGAAACAAAAAAGGCTACTGAATTTCTTTTGTTCAACGTCAAAGGACCCAAGTTCCTGAGATTTGCCAGAGAAGCAACCCCGATAGTCACTTTCGAGGATACTCCATTTGTTTTTGGTGAGGCAAATATAATCAGGTATAGAGGAGAGGAACAGGAGTTCATTCATGCTTTTGAGACCATGCTTTCCTCTCAGTATAAATCTGAAAACGAGGATTTGGCTATAATCGCCTGCGGGCCCGAGGTTCCGGAAGCGATGAGGGCTGCCTGGATTCTGAAAGAAGACTTTGGAATCGAAACCAGGGTGGTGAATTTGCATACACTGAAGCCCCTTGACAAAAAAACCATAATCAGGGCCGCTTCGGAGACTGGGGTTGTGGTCACTGCTGAGGAGCATCAGATCGGAGGTTTGGGAAACTATGTTTCCTCCACTATTCTGGAAGCAAAAGAGGTTTATAAGAAGCCGATTTTATTCGGAATGATCGGAGTCAAAGACAGATTTGGTGAGTCAGGTCAGCCCTGGGAGCTGATAAAGGAGTTCGAGGTCTCAGCCGAGCATATCGCGCAAAAGGCTAAAGAGCTTTATGATCAAAAAAAGAGCTCTTAAGTTAATTTTCAGAGTGTTACTCAGGACTAATATTTTAAAATCAGGTTTTTATATATAACAGAATCTAATAATTTTCGGAGGATCCTATGAAATTAGCTCAGAGGATGTCACACCTGGGAACTGAAACCGCATTTGAGGTTTTAGCCCGAGCCAAGCAGTTAGAAAAAGAGGGGAAGGAGATCGTTCATTTAGAGATCGGGGAGCCGGACTTTAACACTCCCCAGAACATCACCGATGCAGCAATAGAAGCTTTAAAAGAAGGGTATACCCATTACGGTCCTTCTGCTGGTCTGCCTGAGTTGAGAGAAGTAATTGCCCGTTACGTGGCTGATACCCGGAAGATTCTGGTGGATCCGGATGAGGTGGTAGTCACCCCTGGCGGTAAGCCCATAATGTTTTTCTCCATCTTAGCCTTAGTGGATGAAGGGGATGAAGTGATCTATCCCAATCCCGGATTTCCCATTTATGAATCGGTGATCGAGTTCCTCGGAGCCAAGCCGGTTCCGATCCAACTGCGGGAGGAGAACGACTTCAGATTAGACATAGATGAACTGAAGAAGCAGGTCACTCCGAAAACAAAACTGATAATCATAAACTCTCCTCAGAACCCGACTGGAGGAATTTTAACCCTGGAGGATTTAAAAGCAATTGCCGATATCGCCCTTTCTAAAAATATTCAGGTTCTCTCAGATGAGATCTATTCGCGGATACTCTATGAAGGGAAACATCACAGTATTGCATCTTTGCCGGATATGAAAGAAAGGACCATAATCTTAGACGGGCTTTCCAAAACCTATGCCATGACTGGCTGGAGGATAGGATACGGGGTGATGAACAAAAGCTTAGCCCCGCATATTGCCAGGTTGATGACTAACAGTAACTCCTGCACTGCCAGCTTTACTCAGAGAGCAGCTATTGAAGCCATAGCCGGAGATCAGAGCGAAGTAGATAAGATGGTCAAAGAGTTCAAAAGGCGCAGAGACGTGATTGTTAAGGGGCTCTGTGATATCCCCAAGCTTTCCTGCCCGTCTCCCAAGGGCGCTTTCTATGTTTTCCCGAATGTGAAAAAGATCGGATGGGATACCAAGAAATTAGCAGATGCTCTTTTGAACGAAGCCGGGGTTGCGGTTTTATCCGGCACCGCTTTTGGCAAATTCGGAGAAGGTTACCTCAGGCTTTCCTATGCAAATTCAGTAGAGAATATCAATAAGGCTTTGGAGAGGATGAGGAAATTCTTAGCAAAGCTGTAAGGACGAAGGAAGACGTTAGACCTAAGATGTGAGACGGAAGGGACTTCAGATACAGTTGATTGATCAATAAAGTCTCAAAGGCAGGTCTTGTGCCTGCCCTTCATCTTTTTCATCAATAACGCGATGTACAGCCTCTTTAGTTATCACTGCGGGAAGCCCTAAAGATGATAAGGCAGTCCTTCAGATGACAGGTGAGTAAGTTGCTTCGCGTCTTTAGAACTCGTAATGACTGCTTAGTGCCAGCTTTACCCCCTAAAGTTTCCCCCTTTCTTTCCGATTAATCTTATGTAGCCCAACAACTTTTTTGGGGTGTGAGCAATTTTTCTCTTGACAAAATCAAGTCGGGTTCTTTATTTAAAGATAATTCCATACCAAGAAGTTGTTGGGTTTAGGAAAGGCTTTGGGCGCAAGTATTCTTAAACCAAAATAACAACTATAAAATCAATAGGCTTCTGCTCCAAATTGCCACTGTTTTCTCACGGAGAGAGGGAAGCTTTTCGACATCGGGGGATGGTTTGAAAAGTGAAGCAGGCTGAAGATACTACCGAAGGCTAACAAGGACCTTTATTTATCAAAGGAGGTGATATCGGGGGATAAAGGTGCTAATGCTTTTTAGGAAACTAAAACCACTCAAAATCTGGAGGGAAGTAAATGAAAAATCTAATCAAGCTGGCTATTTCAGTTGTGCTCCTGGTGGTTTTTACTTATCCCTTTTGTTTAGCAGGGATTACGGGAAAACTCACTGGGATAGTCAAAGACAAGCAGAGCGGCGAGGCCCTTCCTGGAGTGTCGATAAGGGTAGTTGGAACAAATATAGGAGCCGCCACAGGGCCGGATGGTCGGTACACCATCATAAACGTCCCTGCCGGGAAACAGAGCGTCGAAGCAGTAGTAATTGGATATACCTCGATCCGCAAGGAAGAGATCCTGGTTGTTCCTGACCTGACTACCGAGGTTAATTTCGACCTGACTGTGTCCGCCGTTGAGTTAGGAAAAGTTACCACGGTGGTAGCGGAAAGACCTTTGATCGAAAAGGACGTTACCGGTTCAACCAAAATCATCACTTCAGATGAGATCAAGCAGATGCCGGTTCGTGGTTTTCAAGCTGTAGCCCAGCTACAGGCAGGGGTAGTAGCTGGAGATAATCGTCAAGGCACGGCAATTCAAATCCGCGGTGGAAGACCTGGGGAGGTAAATTATTTCATCGATGGTTTCAATACTCAGGATATCGTAACCGGAGGTATAGGTGCAGGATTGAATAACAACGCCATCGCAGAGGTCGTGGTTTTGACCGGTGGATTTAACGCTGAGTATGGACAGGCCATGTCTGGCGTGGTTAATACAGTTACAAAGGAATCTGCAATAAAGACTACTGGTCAACTCGAGCTTCGAACGGATGAGTTCATGGGCAGCACTAACGGTTTCGCCTATAACAATGCGGATTTCTCCTTGGCGGGTCCACTTATTGGGAAAAAGTTGAAGTATTTTGCCTCTTTTGAGTATTCGCATCGAAACGATTGGAATCCCAGCTCCGGATGGGAAGGACGGAAACCTGAAAATTGGCTAAAGGGATATTCAGGATTTGGTAAACTGAATTATGATCTGACCCCGAGCATGAAATTAAAAGCTGGGGGCAGCTACTTCAATGAAAAGAGGAAGGAATTTCAGATCCTCTGGCGGTATAATTTGAATCATCTGAGCAGGCAAGAAAGAAACAACCAGATGTATTATCTCACCTTAACCCACAATATCAGTAAAAATACATTCTACGACCTTTCGGTAAACTACTTTGTAACCAAGGTAGAAAGAGGTGATGATAGTCTATGGAGTGATTTCAATGATTATATCAATACCGTTAGTTGGACTGATTCCTTATATGGTCCGGATGGAAGATATGATTACCGCACCAGTGGCTGGTCATATGGAGACAATAAGAGACAGGATGGAAGCAATATCTACTACCTGCCTGGAGTGAGCCAGAGGGTCTATTCCAAAAGACAATCGCTTTACACCGGAGTCAACTTCAATATAGTCAGTCAGGTTAATCCATACCATCAGGTTAAAGGCGGCTTTGAAGCCCGGTTTTACACGGTTCGATGGTTCAGAATCGACCTTCCCTGGAGAGCCAATCCTTTCTTAGACAACTATGACAAGGATTATAATATTCACGGGACCATTTCTCATGGCAAGCCTTACAAGCCGGTAACTGGGGCATTCTATATTCAGGACAAGATGGAGTTCCAGGGTATGGTGGTAAATGCCGGACTTCGTTTCGATATGCTAAAGGCTGGTGCAGAGCGTTTCATCGACCAGTTGGATGTGAACAAAGGAACTGAAAATACCCCGTTAGATTACAAGGTCAGTCCTCGTTTAGGTATTGCCTTCCCGGTTTCAGAGAACACCTTGTTTCATTTCACCTATGGCCATTTCTTTCAACCGCCGCAATTGCAGTACCTGTATGAGGGGGTGGCAGATGCCATTAATTACATAAATACAGGTAATGCCATCATAGGTGATCCCGGGCTAGGATCAGAAAAGACTATCGCCTATGAGGCCGGGCTCACCCGGACTTTCTCGCCTACTTTAAGATTTGATGTGACCCTCTTTTCGAAAAACATGACTAACTTGGTTGATACCCGTTTACGCACAGGATTGAACAGATATGTTATCTATACTAATTCCGATTATGCCCGAGTAAGAGGGGTTGAATTCGCCTTAGAGAAAAGAAAGGAACGCTTCATTTCTGGCAAGATCTCCTATACTCTTTCCGAAGCCAAGGGAACCGGCTCCTATCAGAGAGAAGGGTATTACGATTATATCACCAGCGCTACCGGCCTGAATATCGTCTTCCCCAAAACGGAGTTTTATCTGGACTTCGACCAGAGACACACCATCTCAGCGGACATTGACATCCGGGCAGGAGAAAAAGAAGGGGTTCAGCCTTTCAGAAATGCCGGATTGAACATTTTATTCACTGTGGGAAGCGGATTCCCTTATACTCCTCGAACTCCAGTCGCCTTCAACTTGCAGGGTCTGGGTAAAGCCCTGGGAGAAGTGAACTCCGCACGACAACCCTGGACTTACCGCTTGGATTTAAAAGCAGATAAGGCTTTCAGGATGGGCATGTTTAATAGCACTTTTTACTTAGAGGTCATAAATCTTACGGATAATGAGAATGTTCGTGCGGTTTATGAGTCCTCCGGCAAACCCAATACGGATGGTGTAATTGAGCTTTTAGGTGTAACCAGCGAACCATATGTCTCGCGTTATAGATCAGCAGTTAAGGACCCGGATAATTATGATGTTCCCAGAATGGTGCGAGCTGGGCTGGTTTTAGGCTTTTAACCCAAGCGGAGGGAGGAAAAAGGTAATGAGAAAGAAAAAAATACTTAAGCTCTTGGTGCTTGGAACAGTGCTTTTGACTTTTTTGGTCGTTTCGGCTGAAGCCAAAACTAAACAAGCACCTGTAAATTCCCTGGCCAAGCCTCTGATTAATCCAACAGATGCCAAATATCTGACCACTAATAATATCAAGATGCCGATTCAAAATGATGCGGTCTTTTCCCAAAATCCCTTTACTGGCAGAGCGGGAACAGAATGGCCTCAGGGAACCGGAAATATGTATCTTTATGGCTCTGGAATCTGGATCGGGGCGCAGATTCCCTCTGGCGGAGGTTTAAAAAAGGTGGTCAGCTATGGATACAACCCGAACGATGGTTATTCTGAATGGGGACCTGGCATAATCACCGCGCCTTACACTGCTGACCATGGTGTGGTTGGACCCCCGATAACCTGGCCGATTCTACTTTCCACTGAATCATCTGCCTGGAGCCCCAGAGAAGCTGATAGTCTTTGGCCGGTAAGGGATAGCTTAGGGAATCCAGAGTTTGTTTCGGCTGAAGATAGCTGGTGTTTTTATAATGACGCAGACATTACTTATCACGATGCCCAAGCCAGTTCTGGAGACCAGTTGAATGTCTTTGTAAAGCAGACTACCTATAGTTTCAATTCCAAGCTTGACAAGAACATCATATTTGTGGTCTGGGATATCTATAATCAGGGTGATCGTGATTTAGATTCAGTTTACATCGGGATTACCTCTGACCCGGATTTAGGAAATGCCACGGATGATATGATCGGGTTTGATGCTGCCCGAAACTTTTGCTGGGTTTACAATTATAATCTTGAATTTGACCAGGACATTCAAGGCAGGCCCGGGATGATGGGTTTCAGGTACTTCCAAAGCCCAACCGATTCAGCCGGTAACCAGTTGGGTCTGACCGCTCTGACCCTGTTCACCATTGACACTGACCCGGCTAATGATGAAGAAAGATACAATCTGATGGCTGGACTTACCAAATCGGGCAGTCCTCGCCCAGGAGGACCTTTTGACGTGGACGTTTCTCCTCAGGACAAAAGATTCTGTCAGAGTTCCGGTCCTTTTAAATTAAAGGTCGGAGATTCTACTCGAGTGGTTTTTGGGGTCGTAGCGGGTGAAAATGAGAATCTCCTCAAGATAAACTCTGATTATGCTCAAACCCTTTATAATGCTCATTTTGTTGCCCCGAGACCTCCTGTAGCTCCAGTAGTTAAGGCAGTCCCGGGAGATCGAAAGGTTACTCTGGTCTGGGGAGATACCTCGGAATCCAGCTTTGAGCCTTTTGCCGCAAATGATACCAGTTTAAGGCAATATGATTTCGAGGGATATCGGGTGTATCGAAGCAGATCCGGGGTAGAGGGCGATTTTCAATTATTGGATGAATTTGACCTGGCAGACGGTGTTACTAATGTGACTGAAGAGGTAGTTGATCCGGTTTCCGGACTTCCTAATGTGGTGACTGTTCATTTAGGAAATGACACTGGGATACAGCGATATTTTGTGGATTCGGTTAATGTGATAAATGGTGAAACCTATTCTTATGCTGTAACCGCCTTCGATTATCAACCCAAAAGCCCGAAATCACTGGAAAGCGGAGTGAGGGCTTCATTAGTTCAGGTTGTTGCAGGTACTAATCCAGCCGGATATACAGCCCCGACCGCTCAGGATACAGCTACTCATACTTCTTCAGGGAGGTTGAGTGAAGGAGTTGTTACTGTTGAAGTTATTGATCCCAATCAGGTAACCGGGGATGATTATCGGGTAACCTTTAATGCTGATCTTACTTGGAATTTAATCAACGTCACCACAGGAGACACGCTTCTGGTCAACCAAACTAATCAGTCTGGGGACAACACTTATAAGATCTTGGACGGCATTATGGTTCGGGTAAGTGGCCCTCCGACAGGTATCAGAGATTGGGGATGGACTCCGGATACGGTTGGGTCAAGATGGCTAACCGGTGTGGATTGGGGTGGTACTTACTTCTTTGGTGGATTGGATCTGGGTTATTATTTCTTCTTCCCAGGGAGTTCAATAACCGATTTATCAACTGATTTTGTGGATGTGGATATAAGGTTTAGCCCCACCACCAAGCAAAAAGCCTATGATTATTTAAGAGGCGGGTCTCCCAATTACGGGTGTATAGGATACTTTGAAGTTCCTTTCACCGTCTGGGATACAACCAGTTCACCAGCCAGACAGTTGAATGCGGCTTTTGTAGATAACATGGCATCTACTTCCTATGACAGTACCTGGGGGCCAACTGAGAGCAATAGCGATAGAGAATATCTGTTCATCTTCAACAGCACTTACAGCGACACGGCCTTGACTTTCTACACCACTCACAATATCAGGTTTGAAGCAGATGCTTTTGATGTGCTGTATGCGATGTGGCCTTTAATCAGATCGGGGCACAGCTTATCTGAGCTGGCTGATGGGCAGATTTTCCACATCATTGCTACTAAGCCCAATGCTCCGGTTGATGTTTTCTCATTCAGCACCAAGGCGGCTTACATCAATGCTAGCCAGGCGAAGTTCGATATGGATAAAATCAAGGTGGTGCCGAACCCTTACTTTGTTAGAAATGAACTTGACCGAGACCCGAACGTTTCACATCTGATGTTCACACACCTGCCGGACAAATGTACTATCAGAATTTATACCTTAGCGGGTAATTTAATTCAGCAATTAGAACATAATTCTGATAGCGGACAGGAGACCTGGAACGTCCTGACCAGAAATGATCAGATTCCAGCCAGTGGTGTATATATCTACCACGTAAGTTCAGATTTCGGGGAAAAAGTCGGCAGGTTCGCCATAATTCGGTAAAACCAAAGGAGGAATGTGAAAATGAAAAAATTAATTATCTTTATTGCCTGCGTTCTCCTTTTGGGTGCCAGCACGGTTTTCAGTGACGACATAAGTAAGGTTGGCACTTCTGGAGCACAGTTTTTGAAAATCGGCGTAGGTGCTCAGAATATAGGTAAAGGAGAAGCAGTAACGGCTTCAATTGCTGATATTACCTCAGTTTTCTGGAATCCAGCCGGATTAGCCAGTCTGAGAGGCTCTGAACTGAGCTTCACTCATACCGAATGGATTGCCAAGATAAATTATGACAATATCGCCTATGGTTTTCCTCTGGGAAGTGGTGCAGCTGGAATTTTCATAGGAATCTTGTCTATGCCTAATTTTGAAGAAACCACGGTAGAACAGCCAGAGGGAACCGGGGTCGAATTCACCGCCTATGATATGGTCGTAGGAGCAAGCTATGCCCGGAGAATTACTGACCGGCTCACGACTGGAATAAATGCTAAATTTGTTCGTCAGGTTATTTGGGAATTAAGTGCTAATGGTTTAGCATTTGATCTTGGGCTCCAGTATGAAACTGGTTTTAGAAGTCTGAAACTGGGAATGAGCATGTCTAATTTTGGGACGGATATGAGATATAGCGGTCAACAGTTAAAACATGAAGTCCAGATTTTCCCGG
>JALHSU010000167.1 GCA_022865345.1 Candidatus Zixiibacteriota bacterium | reverse complement strand
TTTTCTAAGCCCAAGTCCTTTAATAAGTTCCCAAGAACCGAGCCTATGTTTTCTGGCCCTTTTTTATCCCTGATTTGCATGGGGTCTAAATATAACGATTCTGCTTTCAATAAGCAACTATTTTTCTTGGAGTTAACTAAATTTTTTAGATAAAGGGAAACGAAGATTTTCCTTGACAATCTTTTTAGAAGCTTTATTCTTAATTTAGATAAAACTCAATATTTATCGCTTAAAAGAAGGAAGGAGAATCAGCAGACTATCCAATTCTCTTTTGCTGACCAAATAATTGTAATGGATTACGTTAGAAATTCTTATTTTTGGGAAAGGAACAAGAAAATGGTTAAGTATGGATTTAAACTATTAATGTTTATCCTCTGGCTATTTGCACCGTGTTACATCTTTGGTGCAGAGGAGATTCGGGATACAATTAATTATCAATGGGGCGTTCAGTTGAACGAGGAACAGATAAAGGGTTGCCCATATTCAGCCCAATTTGTCTTTGAATCCTTGCCAGAGCTGGGCAAAGCTACAACAGTAGATGTTAAATTTCAGGCTCATCAATTCTGCTATCAAGAGCCTTCGTTCAACATTATGCACACCTGGAGCAAGGCAGGTGAACTGGGTCCGTTTGAGTGCAGTGAGATCGAGCCGAGATGGATTCCACCCATCAAGAAAGATGATATTTATCAGGGGAAATTCGGTTTTAAACCAGATAAGCCCGGAGATTACGTAATGGCGATCCAGGTCACCACCAGCAGGGCCTGCACAGAAAGTCCAGAACAAATTTTCCATATTTTTCTTAGTTTTGATGATTCAGGGAAGTTACTCAAGCTGCAGGGAAGAGAGACTAGGATTGGGGATGACAGGATTATCCTGAATTACGAAGAGGGCGAGATTATTGGTAATCTCAGAATCATACCCCCATTATCTTTGAACGATACTTCTCGCGTATTTTATGGAATAACTGTAAAGGATCCAATACCGCGGGATGTGAGGATTTCACTGACTGGTTCTCAGGGGCTTGACATAATACAAATGCCTGAAAAAGTTTCAGGCGTTATAAGCTCAGGGTATCGTTATAAAGGTGGGTTTAAGATTCTGCCCTCCAGGGTTGGACAAGGGTATTTTGTTCTGAGGGTTGAGGAGGTACCTCAACTTGCGACATCGGTTCCTCGAAAAAAAGATTTCAAGGTAATTTTTAATTTTGATGAAAAAGGTAAACTCAAGTCTATAGACAAAGAGGTTGTTTCAAGGAAGTAGAAAGAAAAAGCTAAAAAGGAGTTGTTATGAATAACAAAACAAAATTTGTTTTAGGCTTAACAGTTTTATTGCTGTTTGTGTTTGTAATTTTCTGGTTCTCGCCTGGTTTGATTTTCTCCAACGGTCAGAAGATAGATGTGACGGCCCCAAGACCCAATTTCCCTGGAAGAGATACAACCCAAAAACCTGAGCCGCCCAAACAGGAGATTAGGCAGGTTTTCGAATATAAATGGAATATGCCTTTGGATTCATGTCATGGAAGGGACCCATATTTCTGGTTGATTAAGTTTGACCCCTTACCAGAGTTAAATAAACCATCAAAAATTTATGTAAGGTTAAAATCCTGTTGGGATCAAAATGCAAGTCCTGTAGGAAGCCATCCTATTTATAAAGAAGGTCCTCTCTTTAGAGTATACTCTGATGAAAATATTTTGGATTCTCCTCAACTGGTAGAGCCTAGGTGGTTATATCCCATTAAGAAAGGTGATATCTATGAGGGAAGTATCACCATAATCCCCAGAGATGTTGGACTATATAGGATATGTTTTTTTGACCCTGGTTGGGCCTGCTTCAATTTCGGCTTTAACGAGAATGGAGAACTGGTTCATCTTTCAGACAGAGGCAACTTCCCTATTGGTAATGCGCCAAATCATCCTGCTATAACAGATAAGGAAGTCTATGTAAAATTTAACGGAAAATATGTTACTAATCTTTTTCACATATCTCCCCCCCTTTCTTTAAACGATACCTCTACAGTTGATTATCGAGTAGTCACCAAAGTGGATTATCCGGAGGGACTTAAGCTCATCACCCGTGATGGCGCCAATATCAGCTTCAAGATGATCCCGGGCCCAATCAATAAAGGCGATACCTTGGAAGGCTCTTTTAAGGCGGTTCCACCTCGTGTGGGCTGGAATAGTATCGGTTTGGGTGTGGAAGAGCCACCCAAACAAGGTATCAAGCCGAAAAATGACAGCTTCAGTGCGCAATACAATCTGCTAAAGGATGGGCAACTCCTGTTTATAGCCAAGGGACAAAAGGGGTACCGCACGCTCTCCAGCTATTATGCGAAGAAGGGGGTGAAGCTTGAAAAACTCTAAACCCTTTTTAGAAGTCTTAAAGGAGTGGACAGTTATGAACGCTAAAACAAAATTCTTTTTAGGCTTAATAGTTTTATTGGTGGTTACGTTCGGGATTTTCTGGGTCTTGCCAGGCTTGATTTTCTCCAACGGTCAAAAGAATCCGGTTACGGCTGAAAGGCCAAATATACCGGTAACTAAACATGAACCGCCAAAGCAGGAGATCAAACAGATTTTCGAATATAAATGGGATATGCCTTTAGATTCCTGTGGAAGAAGCCCTTTCCTGCGGCAGATAAAATTTGATCCTTTGCCTGAGATAAATAAACCCTCCAAGATTTATGTAAAGTTAAAATCCTGCTGGGAGACGACTAAAGAGACCCCTAATTTATTTGTAATTGCTGACGAAGGGAATATGGATTTTACTCAAATCGAACCAAGATGGTTACCTCCTATTAAGAAAGGAGATATTTATGAAGGAAGCATAACCGTTATTCCAAGAGAAGTAGGAATACATGGAATTGGGATAGCTTTAATAACTGGAGAAGCTCGTTTCTATTTCGGCTTTAATGAAAGTGGAGAATTGGTTCATCTTTCAAACAGAGGCGGCTTTCCAAAAAACGATTTACCCAACCATCCTCTTATCACAAACAAAGACATTTACATCAAATTCAATGGTCAATACGTGACGAACCTTTTTCATATAGTGCCTACTCTTTCTTTGAACGACACCTCCATAGTCGATTATCGAGTCGTCACCAAGGTGGAGTATCCAGAGGGATTAAAGCTCATCACTCGTGATGGTGCTAATATCAGCTTTAAGATGATCCCGGGCCCAATCAATAAAGGCGACACTTTGGAAGGTTCCTTTATGGCAGTTCCACCTCGTGTGGGTTGGAATAGTATTGGGCTCGGAATAGAGGAACCTCCTAAAGACGGGGTAAAACCAAAGAATGACAGTTTCAGTGCACAATATAATCTGCTGAAGGATGGCAAACTGTTATTTATCGCCAAGGGACAAAAAGCATACGAAACATTCTTCAATTATTACAGAAAGAAGGGGGTGCAGCTTGAAAAATGATAAAATTTTCTTAAGAGCTTTTCAGGTAATATTTTTCATTCTGCTCTTTTGTCTACCTGAGCTGTCAGAAGCTTTTGATGACTCCATAACTGTATCTAACTCTCCGGGTTTAAGTATTCCAGACAACTGCACTTGGGTAGAGGACAATGTCTGGACTAATGTAGCGAATCAGGAAGCTGTAGTTCTAACAGTAGACATATCTATTACTTTCTCACACCCCTACCCGACCGATTTGATAGCGATTCTGCAATATGGAGATGACACTACCTTCAGGGAAACCTTTTGGGATATTTCGCAAAGCACTTATATAAGAAATGGAATTGCAACCTTTTTCCCATTGAAAGCGAGAACCCAATGGAAGTTAATGATAGCAGATTGTGACCCTATAGGATCTGGTACATTGGTAAGCTGGACGTTAAAGGTGCGCTATCACATACCGCCAGATCCACCCGCTTCCGTGTGGGCGAGCACCGGCTGGGGTTCAAGAGAAATAGATCTCCTCTGGCTTCGGTCATACGATGACCAATGCATAGGTTACAGGTTGGAGGGCAATAGAAACAAAGACACATTGACAGATTACAATGTCGAAGAAGTCGGCAGGTCAGTTTTCCCCTGTGCCGCCAATGCCAAGACCGTGGACGGTTTAGCCTGTGTTGACAGATATTATTTCAGAGTCAGAACTATTTCTAACTATAATGTTCTGGGCCCACCTTCCTTCCCTCTGGCTGAAACTCTGTCTTCTTACTGCCAGAATGTAGATGTTGGTGGAACCTTGAAATATGTAAATTATGATGATAAGTATGCTGGGTATTCTTTTTATCCTGATACAATTCCTGTAAAGAATGCACTCGTGACGTTCTGGGATGCTTCTGGTGACTCTTTTGCTGTGCCGCCAATGTATACAAATAGTGATGGTTATTTTGGTACGTTCCTCGTATTCGTCAACGAACCTATCTGTGCGAAGTTCCAGTTAGTTGATCAAGATAGCTCGATCCGTGTTTATAACTATGATAGTTCCTCTATAGAATATACATTTTCTGACACTATGGGGCCAGATAATTACATGCACGTAATAAAGAACGAAGAATCACAACAGGAACAAGATACTGCGTTTGCCAGAGCTTGTTATGGCTTTGATTATCTTGCTAGAACCAAATATTTCTTCCAGTGCCTACCTCCGTCTCCCTGGGATACACCACCAGTTCAGGTCCAGTACGATTACAATGATTTAAATGGCCCTGCGTTTAGTTATTTCGACTCTTTAGGGCAGAGGTATTTGATTCACCTTACAAGCATGGGTGCGCCGAATTTTGCGTACAGATTAGATGTTCCGGTTCACGAATATGCACATCTGATACATCTGAAAGCCTGGAATATTAACTCTTTTCATACCACGGGCTGCCCTTCACTCCATTCACCTGATACTCGCTCTTCACCCGCTTGTGCCTTTGACGAAGGCTGGGCTGAATTCTTAAGTTGTGTCCCCTACACCTTATCAACAGATAGAAAAGCTTGGTATCTAAAGTACAATTTTAGGGACCTGGAAGATAATGACTGGTGGGCTGGACCTGATGGAAGAAATACTAACGGATCTTTTGTCGAAGGCGCTGTGGCAAGTGCCTGGTATGATATGGAGGATTTGAATATCGATTATCCGGATGAGCGTAGTGGAACAGAGTATTACGAGTTATCTTATGAGATGTCTAAGATATTCGATATCTTTAGAAATCAAAAGCCCCAGACCATAACCGATTTTATGGATTACTGGCAGAATTATCCTGGACTGGAGACCTGGGAGAAGGAACGTTTGATAAAGATTTTTGCTCAGCATCATATTTTCAAACCCGGGGATGCAAACTCTGATGGCTTAGTCACGGTAGCTGATGTAGTGTTTCTGGTGAATTATCTTTTTAAGGGTGGGCCACCGCCTGATCCTCGATGGAGAGGGGACGCTAACGGAGACTGCAACGTCAATATTGCTGATACAGTCTATCTTGTAGCTTTTCTTTTCAAGCAGGGACCTAAACCATTTTTCAATCAGAATCCGAATTGCTGGCCATAATTGACAATATATTACAGTCTTCTCAGATATTGAACTATTCCACCAACCTTAGAGGCATTATCAGACAGATTGTAGGTCGGGTTGCGATAGCTACCCGGCAATAAGATCTACGGGCTACTGACCCCAGAAACTCCTTCCCACGAGGATCATGGGAATGAGATTAGCGTTTATGGCGTTCGTCACTTACCAGCCATCGGCGCGCTGACATTCCAAATGTCTGCATGGACCTTCCATGTGGCGTCGGCTTGACGTTTCCAGATGACGAGATATTTAGTGGAATCTGTCATGGTTGCTTGGCCTTCTGGCTGGATCCGAACTTTAGTCTTGCCGATCTCGTATGCCATGTCACCTCTGCCTCCCACTTCGATAGTGGTCAATACGATATCTTTCACTCCCATCTGGAAGAATTTCTTATACAATTCCTCGATCGCCTGTTTTCCCTTAACTATCTCACCGTCAGGCGGGACCATGGTGGCATCATCCGTGTACAAGGCAACTGCGCCATCCACATTACCCTGTCGTATCGCTTCGCTATACATAGCATTCGCCTCTTCAATGGACTTCCGAACCTGCACTTCATCGAAAGCCTCATGCCTTGCACAAGAGAGCTGAGTAAGAGAAAAACCCAGCACGAACATTACTGTAATTAAGTGTTTCATGATTTGCTCTTTTTGAGATTGTGAGACACATTCCGTCGCAGAACAGGCATTTCCTACCTGCCCTTGGCGGGTTTCCCTGACTTGCCTATTCCTACTCTCCTACTCCACCAACCTCAAAGGCATTATCAGGCAGAGATATTCTTCGTCTTCTTTTTTCTGGGTTGAATAGACCATTCCGGCAGATACCGGGGTGGACAGCTCAAACATGACCTCGTCCCCATCTATCTGCTTCAAGGCATCCAGAATATACAGGGCATTGTAACCTAAATCCAAATCCTCATTTTTGTAATCGCAGGGGATTTTCTCCTTTGCCTCTCCGCCCATATCGAAATTGGCAGAGGAAAGCTCCAAAATATCTTTTTTTAAGGAGAATTTTACCTGATGGG